>NZ_JBFUIC010000089.1:0-18487 GCF_056402075.1 Pseudomonas sp. P4_C3 | reverse complement strand
GTCATCGCGTGTTCAGTTGCTCACTCCAGTCACCCTTGCCGGGCTTTTGTTCTTCGACGAGCCAACAACCTGATTCACCCCCCAATCGCTGGTGAATCGTCAATCAAGTCCTACGTATTACTCGGTGACCACACTTGGCGAACCAAGGTTGGCCAGGCGCACGCTGTTCTGTACCTGGGCAATCTCACCCGGCGAACCGATCGGCCCCAGGCGAACCCTGTGCAGGGTCTGCTGATTGCGCACGATCGAGCTGATGAACACCGGAGCGCTCACCATCCCGCTGAGCTTCGATCTCAGGAGTTCTGCAGCGTCCGGGTTGGCGAACGCGCCCACCTGCAGATACTGGCCAGAGGCTGGTACAGAAGCGTTTTTTTTAGCATCGAGCTGCACAGGCACCGCTGCGGCGGCGTGTTGCTGCGGCGGCGGTGTCCATTGCTCGACGGTGCCGGCCGAAGCCGTGATCACCGGGGCGCTATTCTGCGCGACTTGCGGTTCGTTGAGCATCAAAGGCGCCGGACGGCCTTTGGCTGCCCACCACGTTTGCGGGTCGATGCCTTCGACCTTGACCCGCGCGGTGCCGGTTTCGGCATAACCGAGCTTTTTGGCCGCCGCGTAGGACAAGTCGATGATCCGGTCCGAATAGAATGGCCCGCGATCGTTGACCCGCAGAATCACGCTCTTGTTGTTGTCCAGGTTGGTCACCCGAACGTAACTCGGCAGTGGCAATGTCTTGTGCGCGGCACTCATGCCGTACAGGTCATACACTTCGCCGTTGGCGGTGTTCTGACCGTGGAACTTGGTGCCGTACCAGGACGCCGTACCCGACTGCACGTAGGTTTTGGACTCTTGCAGCGGAAAGTAAGTCTTGCCCAGCACAGTGTACGGGTTAGCCTTGTACGGGCCGGTGTGCAGGGTCGGCGTGGCGTCCGGGATGCGCGAAACATCGACATCCCACCATGGCGCGCCATCCTTGTGGGCGCGGTTGATGTCCAGCCCCGGCGTCGAGCGCACGGCGGTGGTGGACTTCTGGGCCGGCGCGCGGCTGGTCGAACAACTGGCGACCAACACGGCCAACGCGGCGAATGCCATCAGCTTCAGGGGTTTATCGATAGGCAATGCCCGCATTACTTGACGCCCCGTGCTTGGACCAGCTGTTCAGACAGTTGATGTACGGCCATGGCGTACATCACGCTGCGGTTATAACGCGTGATCGCGTAAAAATTCTTCAGGCCCATCCAGTACTCGGGGCCATTGTCGCCTTCCAGGCGGAAAGCGGTAACCGGCATATCATCGCGCAGCGCATCATGACTTGACCACCCCAGGGCTCGCAACTCCCCGACGGTTTTTGTCGGTTCGATTCCTGTGGTCAAACCCTCGTCGGCCTGATCGCCACGGACATCGGCGCGGCTGACTACCGGTTCGCCGGCGACCCAGCCATGACGCTTGAAGTAACTGGCGACACTGCCAATGGCATCGTCCGGGTTGGTCCAGATGTTGATATGGCCATCACCGTCGAAATCCACCGCATAGGCGCGGAAACTGCTCGGCATGAATTGCGGCAATCCCATTGCGCCGGCGTAGGAGCCTTTGAGCGTCAATGGATCGACCTGCTCTTCGCGGGCCAGCAGCAGGAACTCACGCAATTCCTTGCGGAAAAACTCGGCACGGGGAGGATAGTCGAAACCCAGGGTCGACAAGGCATCGATCACCCGGAAATTTCCGGTATTACGGCCGAAAAAGGTTTCAACGCCGATGATCGAGACTATCACCTGGGCCGGCACGCCGTATTCCTGCTCGGCACGGGCCAACACTGCTTCGTGCTGACGCCAGAAATCCACACCCCGGGCTATGCGCGCATCGGTGATGAACATCGGGCGATATTCGCTCCACTGTTTGACCCGTTCGGCGGGTTTCGAGATGGCGTCCAGAATCGACTGCTTGCGCTCGGCTTCGCGGAACACACCCATCAATTGTTCACCGGCGAAACCATAGTCGCGGGTCATTTCACCGACGAATTCGGCCACCTGGGGTGAGCCTTCGTAGTCGCCGGCCAACGCTTCCTGCACGGTGCCAAGGATGCTTACCAGGCCGACCCATGGCGCATACCGAGTCGCCCAGCCACGCATTACTTGCATTGAAAGTTTCACCTTATTCAAACCTGCGCGATCCACTTGCGATGGGTATGGATCGACATCAAAACCCCAAACGCTGACAGCAGCGTCACCAGCGAAGTTCCTCCGTAGCTAATGAACGGCAACGGCACCCCCACCACCGGCAACAGGCCACTGACCATACCGATGTTGACGAAAACATAAACAAAAAACGTCATGGTCAGGCTGCCCGCGAGCAACTTGCCGAACAATGTCTGCGCCTGGGCGGTAATCACCAGTCCGCGGCCGATCAACAGCAGGTAGATCAGCAACAGCGCGCAGATCCCCACCAGGCCGAATTCTTCACCCATTACTGCAATGATGAAGTCGGTGTGGCTTTCCGGCAGGAAGTCCAGGTGCGACTGGGTCCCCAGCAACCAGCCCTTGCCGRACACACCGCCGGAACCGATGGCGGCCTTGGACTGGATGATATTCCAGCCCGTACCGAGCGGGTCGCTCTCCGGGTCGAGGAACGTCAGAATTCGCTGCTTCTGATAGTCGTGCATGATGAAGAACCACATGGCAACCGCCACGGGCACGGCGGCGGCCAGTACGCTGAGGATCCAGCGCCAGCGCAAGCCACCCATGAACAACACGAAAGCGCCGCCGGCCAGGATCAGCAGCGAAGTGCCGAGGTCCGGTTGACGCACGATCAGAATGAACGGCACGCCGATCAGCATCAGGCTGACGCCCACATGCTTGAGCTGGGGCGGCAAGGTGCGTTTGGACAAGTACCAGGCGATCGTCGCCGGCATCAGGATTTTCATGAATTCCGAGGGCTGGAAACGGATCACCCCGGGAATGTTGATCCAGCGGGTGGCGCCCATGGCGTTGTGGCCCATGATGTCCACCACCAGCAACAGCATTACCCCGACCACGTAGCCCAGCGGCACCCAGCGCGCCATGAAGCGCGGTTCGAACTGGGCGATGATGACCATCGACACCAGGCCGATGCCGAACGAAGTGGCTTGCTTGCCCAGCAGATCCCAGCTTTTGCCACTGGCCGAATACAGCACGAACAGGCTGCCGGCGGCGAGAGTCAGCAGCAGGATCAACAATGGGCCGTCGATGTGCAGGCGTTGCAGCAGCGTCGCACGGCGACGCATCACATCCTCGCTGGAGAGCATGCGATCGAAGTTATTCATCACGGGCGGTAGCCTCTGCACTGATAGGGCTGGCGTATTCGGGCTTCAACCGACCGTCCTGGTCCAGGAGCCAGGCATCCATGACTTGACGCACCACTGGCGCGGCGACGCCGGAGCCGGACTCGCCGTTCTCGACCATCACCGACACCACGATTTTCGGGTCGTCGGCCGGCGCGAAGCCGACGAACAAGGCGTGGTCACGGTGACGCTCCTGGACCTTGGAGCGGTCGTACTTTTCACCCTGCTTGATCGCGACCACCTGGGCCGTACCCGACTTGCCGGCGATTCGGTATTGCGCGCCGATCGAGGCTTTGCGCGCCGTACCCCGGGCACCATGCATAACCTGCTGCATGCCGTGGTTGACCTTGGTCCAGTCCGATGGGTCGCGCAGGATAATGTCCGGCATCGGGTTAGGGTCCACCGGCTTCTCGCCTTCGATGGTCCTGGCCAGGTGCGGACGATTCCAGATGCCTTTATTGGCCACCAGTGCGGTGGCCTGAGCCAGTTGCAACGGAGTCGATTGCATGTAGCCCTGACCGATCCCCAGAATCAGCGTTTCACCCGGGAACCATGCCTGGCGGCGGGTCGCGCGCTTCCATTCGCGGGTCGGCATCAGACCCGGCGACTCTTCGAACATGTCCAGGGAAACCTTCTGACCGATGCCGAACTTGGACAGGTACGACGACAACCGATCGATTCCCAGCTTGTGGGCCAGGTCATAGAAGTAGGTGTCGTTGGAGCGCATGATCGCCGTATCGAGGTCGACAAAACCGTCGCCGGTACGGTTCCAGTTACGGTATTTGTGGTCGTAGTTGGGCAGCATGTAGTAACCGGGGTCGAACACTCGGGTCGAAGCGGTCACCACGCCGGAATCCAGGCCGGCAATCGCCACCGCCGGCTTGATGGTCGAGCCCGGCGGGTACAGGCCACGCAGCACGCGGTTGAACAACGGCCGGTCGATGGAATCGCGCAGCTCGGAATAGGCCCTGGAGCTGATGCCGGTGACGAACAGGTTCGGGTCGAAACTCGGCTGGCTGACCATCGCCAGCACTTCACCGGTTTTCGGGTCCAGCGCTACCACCGCACCACGACGACCACCGAGCGCAGCTTCGGCGGCTTCCTGCAATTTGATGTCCAGGCTCAGGACGATGTCCTTGCCGGGAATCGGATCGGTACGCTTGAGCACGCGCAATACGCGGCCCCGGGCGTTGGTCTCGACTTCCTCGTAACCCACCTGGCCGTGCAATTCAGGCTCGTAGAAACGCTCGATGCCGGTTTTGCCAATTTGATGGGTGCCGCTGTAACTCACCGGATCCAGGGTCTTCAGCTCTTTCTCGTTGATCCGCCCCATGTAGCCCACCGAGTGCGCAAAGTGCGCGCCCTGCGGGTAGTGACGAACCAATTGCGCGACCACTTCCACACCCGGCAGGCGGAACTGGTTCACGGCGATGCGCGCAATCTGCTCTTCGGTCAGTTCAAACAGGATCGGCACCGGCTCGAACGGCCGGCGGCCCTGACGCATGCGCTTCTCGAAGATCACCCGGTCCTCGGGCGTCAGTTCCAGCACTTCGACGATCACGTCGAGCACCTGCTGCCAGTCGCCGGAACGCTCGCGGGTCATGCTCAGGCTGAAACTCGGCCGGTTATCGGCAATCACCACGCCATTGCGGTCGAAAATCAAGCCACGGGGCGGCGGAATCGGCTGCACATGGACGCGGTTGTTTTCCGACAGGGTCGAGTGGTACTCGTACTGGATCACCTGCAGGAAATACAGGCGCGCGATCAGCACGCCAATCAGCGCCACCACTGCAATGGCCCCGAACACGACGCGGCCACGCACCAGACGGGCGTCTTTTTCGTGGTCCTTGATGCGGATCGGCTGGGACATGAGGGCAGAGCTACTTGTGGTAAGGGTGACCGGACAGCACGGTCCAGGCACGGTACAACTGTTCGCCGATCAGGATCCGCACCAGCGGGTGCGGCAAGGTCAGCGGCGACAACGACCAGCGCTGGTCAGCCCGGGCACAGACTTCCGGCGCCAGCCCTTCGGGGCCGCCGACCATGAAGTTGACCGTACGCGAGTCCAGCCGCCAGCGATCAAGCTCGACCGCCAGTTGCTCGGTACTCCAGGGCTTGCCGTGGACTTCGAGAGTGACAATCCGCTCGTTCGGCCCGACCTTGGCCAGCATGGCTTCGCCTTCCTGACGGATGAAGCGGGCCACGTCGGCGTTCTTGCCACGGGTATTGAGCGGTATTTCCACCAGTTCCAGCGCCAGCTCGGACGGAAGACGCTTGGCATATTCATGCCAGCCTTCTTCCACCCATTTGGGCATGCGTGAACCGACGGCGATCAGTCGCAGTCGCACAGCAGTCCCTTATTCCTGGTCTTTGTTGAGCTTGTTGAAGTGCTCGTGACCAACTTCAGGGCTGTGGTGTTTGCCATCGGCTGCACGGCTCTGCTCGGCCCCCTTCCACAGGCGCTCCAGGTCGTAGAACTGGCGTGCATTGGAAGTCATCATGTGGACGATCACGTCGTCCATGTCCAGCAGAACCCAGTCGCTGTCGCCCTTGCCTTCTTCACCCAGCGGCTTGATGCCCAGGGCTTTGACGGCCTCTCGGACCTTGTCCAGCATCGCGCCGATCTGGCGGTTGGACGTACCGGTGGCGATGATCATGTAGTCAGTGATGCTCTGCTTGTCGCGAACATCGATGACCAGCACGTCCTGGGCCTTGACGTCTTCCAGGGCGGCTACGGCGATCTTGACCAGTTCGTCGCCTTTAGGCGGCTCGGCAGCGAGTACCTTTTCCGGCAGCGGGGCACTCTTGAACGTGCCTTTGCGCTTAACTTTGTTTACGTCGTTGTTCGTCATATAAAACTCGTTTTGCTCGTATGTTCGGGCGCTTCAATACACGTTGTTGCTACGTGCCTTGAGGCACTCCTATTCAGTTCGACGCACGGTAGAGTCCGTGCGCATCGATGTAGGCCAGGACCGCGTCGGGCACCAGGAAACGTACCGACTTACCGCTGGCCAGCAGTTGACGGATCTGGGTGGCGGATACCGCGAGCGGTGTCTGCCAGACGAATGCAATCTGTCCGCTCGGCCCCTTGAGGGCCAGCGGGTCGCTCACCGAGCGCGCGGCCAGCAGGTTGCGCAAGGCATCCGGCGGTTCGCTGTCGGCATCCGGGCGTTGCAACACCAGGATATGGCAATGCTGGAGCAACTCTTCCCAGCGGTGCCAAGTGGGCAGGCCGCAAAAAGCGTCCCAGCCCAAAAGCAGAAAAACCTGGTCTTCTGCGGCCAGTTCGGCGCGCATCAGCTCCAGGGTATCAATGGTGTAGGACGGTTTGTCCCGCTGCAATTCGCGGGCGTCCACCACCAACGGCGCCACACCGGCCACCGCGCACTCGACCATCGCCAGCCGGTCTTTGGCTGACACCTGCGGCGTATTCCGATGGGGTGGCCTGGCACTCGGTGTCAGTCGCAGTTCATCGAGCGCCAGTGTTTCGGCGACTTCCAGCGCACTGCGCAAATGGCCGATGTGCACCGGGTCGAACGTTCCGCCCAGCACGCCAATGCGGCAAGGGACTGGCTCGCTGACGGTGGCCGGGGCTGGCGGGTCTAAGTCGCCCAAGTCAGGCCGGCTCCTGTCCGCGCAACTGCCCGTCGCCGACCACGATGTACTTCTCGCAGGTCAACCCTTCGAGGCCCACCGGGCCGCGGGCGTGCAGCTTATCAGTAGAAATGCCGATCTCGGCACCCAATCCGTATTCGAAGCCATCGGCGAAGCATGTCGGGGTATTGATCATCACCGACGAGGAGTCGACTTCAGCCACGAAACGCCGGGTGTCGCCCTGGTGTTCGCTGACAATCGAATCGGTGTGATGGGAACCGTAATGATTGATGTGCTCGATGGCCTGGCCCAGTCCGTCGACTACGCGGATCGACAGAATCGCCGCCAGGTACTCGGTGCTCCAGTCTTCTTCGGTAGCGACCACGGCATCGATGATTGCCCGGGTACGCTCGCAACCGCGCAGTTCGACGCCTTTTTCGCGGAACTGTGCCGCCATCGCCGGCAGGAAATCCTTGGCAACGGTGTGATCCACCAGCAGCGTTTCCATGGCACCACAGATGCCATAACGGTACGTCTTGGCGTTGAACGCGATGCGCTGGGCCTTGGCCAGATCGGCGTGTTCACTCACGTAAACGTGGCAGATGCCGTCCAGGTGCTTGATCACCGGTACGCGGGCATCACGGCTGACGCGTTCGATCAGACCACGGCCGCCGCGCGGCACGATGACATCGACGTATTCAGGCATGGTGATCAGCGCGCCGACGGCAGCGCGATCCGTGGTTTCGACCACTTGCACCACTGCGGCCGGCAGGCCGGCCTCGGCCAGGCCGCGCTGAATGCAGGCGGCGATGGCTCGATTGGAATGAATGGCCTCGGAACCGCCACGCAGGATGGTCGCGTTACCGGACTTCAGGCACAGGCTGGCGGCATCGATGGTCACGTTTGGCCGCGACTCGTAGATGATTCCGATCACGCCCAGTGGCACGCGCATCTTGCCGACCTGAATACCGGACGGGCGGTAGCTCATGTCACGGATCGCGCCGACCGGGTCCGGCAGCGCCGCAACCTGACGCAGGCCGACGATCATGCCGTCGATGCGCTCCGGGGTCAGCGCCAGACGTTCCAGCAGAGCCGGCTCAAGACCATTGGCGCGGCCGGCGGCCAAATCCAGCTCATTGGCCGCCGTCAGCTCGGCTCGGGCAGCGTCCAGCGCATTGGCGGCAGCCTGCAGGGCGCGGTTTTTCTGCGCGGTGCTGGCGCGGCCGATCACGCGGGAAGCTTCGCGGGCAGCGCAACCCAGGCGGGTCATGTAGTCAAGAACGGACTCAGTCATGGTCTGGCGTGGTCTTTGATAAGGTCTTGGTAAAGAGTAAAGCGGCAGATTATAGCTGTCGCGTCCCGGGACTAACAGCGGTGACGGGCGGATGGTCGAAATGGAGGGCAATTTGTTGACGTTCAGCCGGGATTAAGCTGCAAATTGTTATCATCACGACTCAATCAGCCCTGATAAACGTCGTTCATCATGTCCAACCTGACTGTTCGAGCATCCGCTGCAAGCCTGCCCACGGGCCTGCCGGACGCGTTTTTCGACCGCGACGCGCAAATTCTGGCTCGGGATTTACTGGGTAAAGTCATACGCCATCGGGTCGGCGACCTGTGGCTCAGCGCCCGAATCATCGAGACCGAAGCCTATTACCGCGCGGAAAAAGGCAGCCACGCGTCCCTCGGCTACACAGAAAAGCGTAAGGCTTTGTTTCTGGATGGTGGCCACATCTATATGTATTACGCCCGGGGCGGCGATTCCCTTAATTTCAGCGCCCAAGGGCCCGGTAACGCCGTGCTGATCAAGTCCGCCTACCCGTGGGTCGATGAATTGAGCGGGCCGGCCAGCCTGGCACAGATGCTATTGAACAATCCCGACGCCCAGGGCCACCCTCGCCCGTCACAACAACTCTGCGCCGGGCAAACCCTGCTCTGCAAGGCACTGGGCCTGAAAGTGCCGGTGTGGGACGCCAAACGCTTTGACCATGAAGTGCTGCTGGTGGAGCACGTCGGCCAGACGCCCGCCCACATCATCCAGACTACACGCCTGGGCATCCCCCACGGGCGCGATGAGCACCTGATGTACCGCTTTGTCGATGCGGCTTATGCGCCGTACTGCACGCGAAATCCGCTGCGACGGGGGCAGACCGAAGGGCGCGATTACATCCTGCTATGAACACAATCCTGTAGGAGCTGCCGCAGGCKGCGATCTATTGATCTTGATCTTTGAAAGGCAAAAGATCGCMGCCTGCGGCAGCTCCTACAGGGGCAACCAATGAAAACGGAGTTGGATTTATGGGCCAATGGCTCGATAGCGTGACCGGTTGGTTGACGGTCAACCCGCAATGGCTGGCGGCGGCAATATTTCTGGTGGCTTTTGTGGAATGCCTGGCGATTGCCGGGCTGATCGTCCCCGGCACGGTTTTACTGTTCACCGTTGCGGTGTTGGCCGGCAGCGGTGCGTTGCCGTTGAGTGAAACCTTGCTGCTGGGCTTCCTCGCCGGCGTGTTGGGTGACGTGGTTTCGTATTTCCTCGGACGGCATTTTCATCAGAACATCCGGCGCCTGCCCGGCTTGCGCCATCACCCGGAATGGATTGCCGGGGCCGAGACCTATTTTCAGCGCTATGGCATCGCCAGCCTGCTGGTCGGGCGTTTTATCGGGCCGTTGCGGCCGATGCTGCCCATGGTCGCCGGCATGTGCGACATGCCCTTCCCACGCTTCATCGCCGTCAGCCTGCTGGCCGGTGCGGGGTGGTCGGTGGCTTATTTGCTGCCTGGCTGGGCCACCGGTGCGGCGATTCGCTTGCCGTTGCCTGAAGGTTTCTGGCCTCAGACAGGAATCGTTGCCGGCAGCATTGCCGTGATGGTCGGGCTGAGCGCCACCAGTAGCTTGCGCCAGCATCGCAGGGCTACAGGGTTAATCGCCGGCATGAGTTTTCTCATTCTGGCAGGGCTGTTCATCGGCTATCCGTACCTGAACGCCCTCGATCAAGGGCTGATGACCCTGGTGCAGGAACATCGCAGCCCGATGCTCGATGAGGTCGCGGTGGTCTTCACGCTGATTGGCGAATTCCGCAACATGCTGCTGTTCAGTGCTTTGCTGGCAGGACTGCTGCTAATTACCCGACAGTGGCGGCAGGCGATCTTCGCCATCAGCACATTATTGTTCACGGCACTGGCCAACACCGCGACCAAACTTTTTTTCGCCCGCCTACGGCCGGAAGTGCTGAGCGACCCTCTGTCCAGCTACAGCATGCCCAGCGGCCATGCATCGGGCTCGTTCGCACTGTTCCTGACCCTCGCGGTTCTGGCTGGCCGCGGACAGCCACCACGCATGCGCCYGACCTGGTTWCTGGTGGCCTGTTTGCCGGCGATGGCGATTGCCCTTTCCCGAGTGTACCTCGGCGCGCACTGGCCAACGGATGTAATGGCCGGCACGATGTTGGCAGCGTGCGTCTGCGCGGCCAGCCTGTACCTGGTCCAGCGAAGGGAGCCGCTCAAGGCACTGTCACCCAAGGTCTGGTGGCTGATACTGCCGGCGATGATGGCGTTGTTCGCGCTCTTCGTATTGCGCCACTTGCCACATACAATGTTGCGTTATGCCTATTAGTTGGCTGGGAACCCAGTAGCAAAAAACCGCTTCACCATTAAGAGTGAAGCGGTTTTTTTATCAGACCCCCATTAAAGCTGGGCAATGGCAAGTCAGAACGCTCACGCACGCGATACTGAAAGACAGCAGTATCGGCATTCTTTATTACCCAACCCACAACGAACGCCCTGCGCCATTAAAACTTCCAACCAACAACTCCTTATATCGCTTTCATGCCTACTCCTGCAGGCACGCAAAATATAGCCATTTAACTTAAAACAAACATATTAGAGATCTTTCAATTTATTTAAAACGATACCAGCATTACAAATATAAACTAACACACAAGCCAGCCAACTTATCACAACTACCACCAGCCTTATTCTGACTCTTGCAAGAGGCGCTATTGTTGTGATTGGTGGCAGCCGGCGGTATCGGCTCGAACATCCGGCCGGGTCGTTATAAGTGGTGCAAATAACGTAGGCGCCCTGATCAGGTAAACATTTTGTGTCTTTGAAAAAAGCTAAAACATTCAGTCRCATTCAGTCGCATTCAGTCGCATTCAGTCGCATTCAGTCGCAGTTTTGCAGTAGTGCATTCATTGCGGCGCTGGGCTGTTTGTATTAGTTTTTTGAACATCGCATCACGTTCCGTGATGTGAGATCTGAAAATCATCCTGAGCTCCTCAAACGTTGCTCCCACCAAGGGTGTTTCTCTGTCGTCAGTCAACAAGGTCCATATGCGAAATGGTGTGACTTTGTTTCATGTTAATTAGTAAGCGGAAAATAAAATGAAAGCAGGAACAGTCAAGTGGTTCAATGATGAGAAGGGTTTTGGGTTTATCACACCTGATGATGGTAGCGCGGACCTCTTTGTTCACTTCAAAGCAATAAAGGCCGAGGGCTTTAAAAGCCTTAAAGAGGGACAAAAAGTGACCTTCAAGCCCGTTCCCGGACCAAAAGGAATGCAGGCAGAAGACGTAAGTCTTATATAGACACAACCTGTTAATAATAACTGATTTTCGGGCAAGCCCTGCGCCGTTTTTTGTGGGAGCTGGCTTGCCTTTGGAGGAGACATGAAAGAATGGAGTCAAAATAATTCTGCTGACATTAATACCCCCTCGGAGGAGTTCAATGAGCAGAATGTCTTTTTTTCCCTCGACCCAGCTGAACTCGAAGCTCTAAAAATCAAGGCTGGCCAAATGGTGAGCTACGATTTATGCCGGGGGGATAATGGTCGGTACTACGCAATCAATCTTGAAGTCGTTGATGAAGAAGAAAGTTAGCAGAGGTGCGCATGCCGTGGCCTTGTTACTGTAGTTCCTGGATGCAGGATGGTCGCACCATTTTTGATAACCCCGAGGGAAGACAGGGAAGGCAGAGTATCGGAATTTTGCCATTGACCCCAAACTGGTTTAATGGCAAAAAACCTTGATTTCGCATCCCACAGATGCCGTAAAATGAAAAAGCCAAACAACACCACCAGAAACCAGGTCGGGCGCATACGTGGTGGTTGTCCGCTGCCGCTAGCCCCATAGTAATTATGGTAATTTACCGCATTGAGTTCTGAAGAATGCTTTCAGGCAAACAACTCGCCCTGCAATTCATCCAGCAACGCCTGAATCGCATCCAGTCGTTGCTGCGGATCATCGAGTTGCAGCAGGTCGATTTTGTCCAGTTCAGCGAAGGGCAACAGGTACGCCAACTGATTGGCCAGTGACTGTTGCCCGGTCGCTTCAGTGCCCATGTTCAAGGCTTCAACCATCGGGTGTTCCGCCAGGGCCTTGAGCAATGCCACCAGGTCGGCGTCCTCGTCCTGCAGTGGCTGCTCCGGTTCGTCTTCCAGCCACTCGACCTCGGCGACGGTCAACTGATCGCGCTGGATCTCCGATCGTAATACATGGAAACGCCGTCCGCCTCGAACCCGAATCCCCAACAGGCCGTTGTCCTGTTGATTGAAATCGGTGATCAGCGCTTCGCAACCCACCAGCGCGTAGCCGGCCGGGGCGATCCCGACCTCTTCACCCTCGAGGATGCACACCACGCCGAAACCACCGCCCTGTTTCATGCAGCGGCCGATCATGTCCAGGTAACGCGCCTCGAAAATCTGCAAGTCGAGGATGCAACCGGGAAACAGCACTGTGTTCAGTGGGAAAAGCGGCAGACTCATAGACATTTCCTTTACACCACCATCGACACCGCCAACGGCAGCAACACCGCCGTGGCCACACCCATCAGACTCATCGCCAGCGCCGCGAAGGCGCCACACTCTTCACTTTCCTGCATCGCCACCGCCGTGCCGACAGCGTGGGCCGTCATGCCCAGCGCCATCCCCCTGGCTTCCGGGCTGTGCACGCCGAGCCGGCTCAACAGGGCCGGGCCGAAAATCGCCCCGATCACACCAGTAATCAAGACGAACACCGCTGCCAGCGCCGCGACACCACCGATCTGCTCAGCCACCAACATGGCAATCGGCGAAGTTACCGACTTCGGCGCCATGGTCATCAGGATCATGTGCTCGGCACCGAACCACCAGCCCAGCAGCACGCCCATGCCCGTGGCCACGACACCACCTATCACCAGCGTAGTAAATATCGGCCAGAACAACTGCCGAATCCGTCGCAGGTTGAGGTAAAGCGGCACCGCCAGCGCGACAGTGGCCGGGCCGAGCAGGATACTCAGGATCTCGGTGCTCTTGCGGTACTCGGCGTAGGTCAGACCGCAGCCCACCAGCACGCCGATCACCAGTAACATGGAGACCAGCACCGGTTGCAAAAAGATCCAGCGGGTTTTCTCGAATGCCGCCAGGACGAGCTGATAGGCGCCAAGGGTAATGCCTATGCCGAACAATGGATGGTGAATCACCGACGTCCAGGCGCCGTGCCAGTCGAAGATCATTGGCTGTCCTCGGAGTGAGCGTGACGCTTGACCATGCGCTGCATCAGCACCCCGGCGAAGGCCATCGAAAGCAGCAGCGACAACACCAGCGCACCGACAATGGCCCAGAAATCTGCCGCAATGTCAGCGGCATAGACCATCACGCCCACGGCTGGCGGCACCAGCAACAGCGGCAGGTAGCGCAACAGGCTGCTGGCCGCCAGGTTCAGTGGCTCGCCGACCTGTCCGCGACAGATGAGGTACACCAACAACAGTAGCAACCCCACAATCGGCCCCGGCAGCACGGGCAAAAACAAATGATTGATCGCCGTGCCGAGCAATTGGAACAGCACCAGCCACGTCAGACCTCGTAGCAACATTGTTGATCCCCCGCAAAATCCGTCACCCGCATTGGCCGGGCATTATAAGCATGCCCGCGCTATAGACCGGCATTCGCCAAAAGCATGTTCGGTTGACCGGAGCGTTTGGCCATGTTGATCTAAAGTGGTAAGCCGGGAGGTTAAATCCCCGCAAGCCAAATCTATAAAACCGATGAACCCAAGGAGAGTCTCAATGCCCTATGTTCCAGTTGCAGAGCTCAAAGATTATGTCGGCAAGGAACTTGGACGTTCCGAATGGCTCACTATCGATCAGGAGCGCATCAACCTGTTCGCCGAAGCCACAGGGGATTTTCAGTTCATCCACGTCGACCCGGTCAAGGCCGCGCAAACGCCATTTGGCAGCACCATCGCTCACGGCTTTCTGTCGTTGTCGCTAATCCCGAAACTGATGGAAGACATCCTCGTCATGCCCGAAGGCTTGAAGATGGTGGTCAACTACGGCCTCGACAGCGTGCGCTTCATTCAGCCGGTCAAGGTCAATTCGAAAGTGCGACTCAAGGTCGACCTGACCGAAGTCACCGAGAAAAAACCCGGCCAATGGCTGCTCAAGGCCACCACCACCCTGGAAATCGAAGGTTCGGACAAGCCGGCATACATCGCCGAACCCCTGTCCCTGTGCTTCGTATAAACCTTCCCGGATGCGAAGCAGCTCATGCTGTTTCGCGCCTTCTCGCGGTACCTCACCCTATATAAGGACACATAGCTGCGGCATACTCCCTCGCCTAATTGCCCGGAATCCGCTATGCGCCCACTTGCACTCCTTGCCTTGACCCTGATGCTCACCGCTTGCGGCGACGGCGAATCGCTTTTGGCCCCCGACGCCCGCCTGCCGGATGGCGGACGCTATCGCGGTGACCTGGTCAATGGCTTGCTGCAAGGCAAGGGGCGCATCGACTACCCGAACGGCAGCTGGTACGCCGGCGAATTCGACAAAGGCCAGTGGCATGGCCAGGGCGAATGGCACGGCAGCAACGGCGAGGTCTATCGCGGGCAGTTCAATCAGGGACTGTTCGACGGCCAGGGGGCGCTGACCACCAACGCCAGCAGTTACGGCGGCGGGTTCAAGGCCGGCCGACGCGACGGCGAAGGCACCCTCAAAGAAAACGGCATGAGCTATCGCGGAGAGTTCAAGGCCGATCAATACGCCGGCCTGGGTCGCCTCGAACTCGAAGACGGCAGCGCCTATCAGGGCCAGTTCGCCCACGGCAAACCCAATGGCGAAGGCCAGCGCAGTGACGGCAACGGCAATCAGTTCACCGGGCACTTCGTCGACGGCCAACTGGAAGGCAACGGCACGTTCAACAGTGCCGATGGCGACATCTATGTCGGCAGCTTCAAGAACAATCAACTGCACGGCAAAGGCCGCTACGAAAACGCCGACGGCGATGTTTGGCTGGGCCAGTTCAAGGAAGGCTCGCTGAACGGCAAGGGCGAGTTGATCGGCACTGACGGCAGCCACTACATCGGCCAGTTCAATGACTGGCGCTTTTCCGGCCAGGGCCGACTGAACCTGTCTGACGGCAGTTTTTACACAGGCCAGTTCGACAACGACAGTTACCAGGGGCGCGGCACATTGGTGTTGACCGATGGCACCGTGCTCAGCGGCACCTGGATCAACGGYCAGCGCGTACGCGACGCCGAGGGCAAATTGTTGCCCGACACCCTGGAGCTCGGCCTGCTGGCCCAGGGGCGCCTGCTCGACACAGCGCTGGCCAACATTCCGCCCTCGACCCCGGCGGTGGAACTGTATTCGTTGACCCTGGGCGGTGATGGCAAGCAAAGCGTGTTTCTGCGCGAATCCGACTACGTCGCTAATATGCTCACCAGCCGTTTTGGCGCTTTCGGCCAGATCCGCCTGGTGAACCATCGCGATCACCTCGCCGACCGCCCGATGGCGACTCGGGAAAACCTGCGCCGTGCCGCCCTGACGCTGGCCGAACGCAGCGGGCCGGAAGACCTGATTTTCATCTACCTGACCAGCCATGGCACCAGCGAACACGAACTGGTGCTTGACCAGCCACGCATGGAGTTGGCCGACCTGCCAGCCGACGAAATGGCGGCTGTTCTCGCCCCGTTGAAAAACCGCGACAAGATCATCGTGATCTCGTCCTGCTACTCCGGCGGTTTCATCCCCGCCCTCAAAGATGAACGGACCCTGATCATGACGGCCTCGCGGGCCGACCGAGTGTCCTTCGGTTGCTCGGAGGAAGCCAACTTCACCTACTTCGGCGATGCCCTGTTCGCCCAGGCCCTGAACCAGACCGATGATCTGGAACAAGCCTTCAAACTGGCCAAGGCCACTGTCGCCGAACGTGAACTGGCGGACGGTTTCGAAGCCTCCGAACCACAGATCTGGGCACCGAAAACCGTCCTCTCGCATTGGCAACTACTGCGCAAACAGCAGGCACGAAAAGCCCTGCAAAGTGCGTCTATGGAAAGCAAGGATGCAAACAGCAACTAAGCTGAACAGTATCAAGGGAGAAACACTATGTACTTGACGCCTCAGCACGTGTTGCTTGCCGGAGCCACCGGTTTGACGGGTGAACACCTGCTTGATCGCCTGCTTAACGAGCCAACGATTACCCGGGTATTGGCCCCCTCACGCCGGCCCTTGGCCAAGCACCCCCACCTTGAAAACCCGGTCGGCGACCCGGCGGAGTTTCTGCAAGAGTTGAACGGTCGTGTCGACATCGCCTACTGCTGCCTGGGCACCACCATCAAACAGGCAGGCTCGGAACAGGCGTTCCGCGCGGTGGACCTGGACATGGTCGTGGCCTTTGCCAAACGCGCACGGGAGTTGGGCGCAAGGCATTTGATCGTGATCAGTGCTCTCGGAGCCGATCGCAGATCCTCGATTTTCTACAACCGGGTCAAAGGCGAGATGGAGTACGCACTGCGCGCGCAGGACTGGCCGCAGCTGACTATTTGCCGCCCTTCGCTGTTGCTGGGCGAACGCACCGAACCGCGACTGGGCGAGAAAGTCGCCGGCCCGTTGTCACGGCTGATCCCTGGCAAATACCATGGTATCGAGGCCTGCCAACTGGCCCGGGCAATGTGGCGCCTGGCGCTGGAAGAGCAGGACGGGGTCAGGATTGTCGAGTCGGATGAGCTGAGGAAGTTGGGCAAGTAGCCTGTGGTGCCTGAGTGGGTCTCATCGCGAGCAGGCTCACTCCTACAATTGATCTGCGTCGTTCACAAATCCAATGTGGGAGCGAGCCTGCTCGCGATAGAGTGCGAAGCGCTCTCTTACAACCCACCTGTCGCCTGAAAGCTGACYCCGATCACCGTCAGCAATGACAGCGGCAGCAGCAGCGTGTCGAGCAACGCACTGGCCGGCAGGTCGACGCCTGGATAGCTCGGTGCTTCCGCGCCAAAACGGTCCTTGGCGCAGCACCCACCGTTCATCGCGTACAAATCCAGACGAGTCCCCGAGTACACCACCGGCGCGCCCGGCTTCGCCGCATCGAGGGTGCGCGCCGTGGCGCACCCGACCAATTGCAGCGCCAGTACCATCACCAGCAGCTTATTCATCACTGGTCATATGATGCTCGCCCCAGCGCGGCAACATGTCCTGAGGAATATTCAGCAGGTTGAGAATCCGTGCCACGACGAAATCGATCAGGTCGTCGATAGTTTGCGGCTGATGATAGAAGCCCGGAGATGCCGGCAGGATTGTCACGCCCATGTTCGACAACTTGAGCATGTGCTCAAGGTGAATGCTCGAATACGGCGCCTCGCGAGGCACCAGAATCAACTGGCGACGCTCTTTCAGCGTCACGTCGGCGGCACGCTCGATCAGGTTGTTGCAGGCACCCGTGGCGATCGCCGACAAAGTACCCGTCGAACACGGCACCACCACCATCGCCGCTGGTGCGCCAGAGCCCGAAGCCACAGGCGACATCCAGTCTTCCTTGCCGTACACCCGAATCTGCCCGGCGGCAGCGCCCGTGTATTCGGTGAGGAACGCCTGCATCATCTGCGGTTTGTTCGGCAGCGTGACGTCAGTTTCGGTGGCCATCACCAACTGCGCGGCTTTGGAAATCAGGAAGTGCACTTCACGATCTTCCCGCACCAGGCAGTCGAGCAGGCGCAAACCGTACTGGGCGCCGGAAGCGCCGGTCATCGCCAGGGTGATGCGGTCCGGGCCGTTGCTCATTTGAGCGCCTCGGCCAGCTTGCCGTGCAGGCCGCCAAAGCCGCCATTGCTCATGATCACCACGTGGGTGCCCGGTTGCGCCTGGCTCTTCACGCGCTCGATGATGCCTTCCAGCGAGTCGCTGACAATCGACGGCACCGTACACCGCACCGCAGTGCCGGCCAGGTCCCAGCCGAGGTTGGCCGGTGCATACCAGATCACCTGATCGGCATCGACCACGCTTTCCGGTAATCCGTCACGGTGCGCGCCAAGCTTCATGGAGTTGGAGCGCGGCTCGATGATCGCGATCAACGGTGCATCGCCGATGCGTTTGCGYAGCCCGTCGAGGGTGGTAGCGATGGCGGTCGGGTGGTGAGCGAAGTCGTCATAGATGGTGATGCCACGGACTTCCGCAACTTTCTCCATCCGCCGCTTCACGCTTTTGAAGGCGCTCAACGCGGCGATGCCCATGGACGGCACCACACCGACGTGGCGTGCGGCAGCCAGGGTCGCCAGGGCGTTGGCGACGTTGTGCTGGCCAGTCATGTCCCACTCGACCACACCCTGGGCGACGC
>NZ_JBFUIC010000088.1:0-18632 GCF_056402075.1 Pseudomonas sp. P4_C3 | reverse complement strand
CCCTGATTGCCTATGGCGCGTTTGCCGAGGCCCTGGCCCATTGGGAAGCCTCTCGGGTCAGCGCAACGCTGGCCATCACACCGCTGGTGACCTTTGTGGCGGTTGCCATGGCTGCATGCCTATGGCCTGACTATGTGCATGCCGAGACGATCAATGGTCTGGGTTATGGCGGTGCGGTGCTGGTGGTGCTGGGGTCGGCGCTGGTGGCGTTGGGGCCTTCGTTGATTGCCGGGCTCAAGGCAAGGAAGATGCGGGTGGCCTGAAGATCAAAAGATCGCAGCCTGCGGCAGCTCCTACATGTAAACGCGTATTCCCGTAGGAGCTGCCGCAGGCTGCGATCTTTTCGCTTCACTGCAAAACTCAGCCCTTGGCCCCAGCCTCCAGCATATTCTCCGGCCTTACCCACGCATCGAACTCTTCATCGGTCAGATACCCCAGTTGCAACGCCGCCTCGCGCAAGGTCAGGCCTTCGCTGTAGGCCTTCTTGGCGATCTTCGCCGATTTGTCATAGCCAATGTGCGGGTTGAGCGCCGTCACCAGCATCAGGCCTCGTTCCAGGTGTTCAGCCATTTTTTCCGCATCCGGCTCCAGACCGGCCACGCAGTGCTGCTGGAAGTTGCTGCAGCCATCACCCAGCAAACGGATCGATTGCAGCAGGTTGTGGATGATCACCGGTTTGAACACGTTCAGCTGCAAGTGGCCCTGACTGGCCGCAAAGCCGATGGCAACATCGTTGCCCAGCACCTGGCAGGCCAGCATCGACAACGCTTCGCACTGGGTCGGGTTGACCTTGCCCGGCATGATCGAACTGCCCGGTTCATTGGCCGGCAGCTTGACTTCGGCGAAGCCGGCGCGCGGACCGGAACCCAGCAGGCGCAGATCGTTGGCGATCTTCATCAGGGTCACGGCGAGGGTTTTCAGCGCGCCGGACAGCGTGGTCAGCGGCTCATGGCCGGCCAGTGCGGCGAACTTGTTCGGTGCGGTGATAAATGGCAAACCGGAGAGGGCGGCCAATTCTGCAGCGATGGCCTCACCGAAGCCGTGGGGTGAATTGAGCCCGGTGCCGACGGCCGTTCCGCCCTGGGCCAGCTCGCAGACCGCGGGCAGTGCGCTGCGGATCGCCCGTTCGGCGTAATCGAGTTGCGCGATGAACGCCGAGATTTCCTGACCGAAGCTGATCGGAGTCGCATCCATCATGTGGGTGCGGCCGGTCTTGACCAGTTTCATATGGCGCGCGGCCAGCTCGGCCAGCCCGCCGGACAGTTCGCTGATCGCCGGCAGCAAGTGCTGTTGCACCGCCTGGACGGCGGCGATGTGCATGGCGGTGGGGAAGCAGTCGTTGGAACTCTGGGAGCGATTGACGTGATCATTGGGGTGTACCGGGGACTTGCCGCCACGGGGGTTGCCGGCCAGCTCGTTGGCGCGACCGGCGATCACTTCGTTGACGTTCATGTTGCTCTGGGTGCCGCTGCCGGTTTGCCAGACCACCAGCGGAAACTGGTCGTCGTGGTCGCCGCCGAGCACTTCGTCGGCTGCCTGCTCGATCAGGCGGGCGATGTCGGCGGGCACGTCGCCGTTGCGATCATTGACCCGTGCCGCGGCTTTCTTGATCAGCGCCAGGGCATGCAACACCGCCAGCGGCATGCGTTCGTTGCCAATGGCGAAGTTGATCAGCGAGCGTTGTGTCTGAGCGCCCCAGTAGGCTTCATCCGGGACTTCAACCTCGCCGAGGCTGTCGGTTTCGATACGGCTCATCTTGCTCACTCCTGTAGGTCCGATTGCGCAGTTTAGGCCGTGATCGACGGCCGTGGTTCCATCAGTCTGAATTTGACCATTCAACCCCTCTAAATCAGGTGCGACAAGGCTTGGGGTTGAGCGACACACTTTTTTAGGCGCAGAATGGACGCCCTTGGGGTCTTACCTCGCCAGCTAGAAAAGGAAACTCGATGACTCGTCTTCGTGCCATCTGTACCGCCGTTGCTTTGGTCTGCGCCAGCGGCCAGGTTCTTGCCGACACCGCCAGCCATAACGCCAGTGCCGAGGCTTTCCTGACCATGGCGCACGCTGACAAACTGGGCACCCCGGTGTACATGCAAGTACAGCAGATGTTTGCCCAGCGTTTCGAACAGACCAAAGCTCCTGAGTCGAAAAAAGCCGTGCTGGAAACCTACCAGGCCAAGGCCAACGCCGCTCTGGACCAGGCCATTGGCTGGAACAAGCTGAAACCGGACATGGTCAAGCTCTACACCACCAACTTCACCGAATCCGAGCTCAAGGACCTGGTTGCGTTCTACCAGTCGCCACTGGGCAAGAAAGTCCTGGAAAAAATGCCTCAGCTGACCCAGCAATCGGCCCAGATGACCCAGGCCAAGCTGGAAAGCGCAGTGCCGGTGGTCAACAAGCTGTTGGCTGACATGACCGCCGAGCTGACGCCGAAAGACGCGGCTGCGCCAGCCAAGAAAAAGCCTTAAGCGGAGTTCGGTATGACCATGCAACAACGCATCGAATCGACACTGGCCCTGCTTCAGCCCGAGCATCTGCACGTGCTGGATGAGAGCCATATGCACAGCCGTGGGTTGCAGACCCATTTCAAGGCTGTGGTGGTCAGCGCGCAGTTCGAAGGCCTGAACCGGGTCAAGCGCCACCAGAAGGTCTACGGCACGCTCGGCGAGCTGATGGGCGAGTTCCATGCGTTGGCGCTGCATACCTACACGCCGGAGGAATGGGCCCGGATCGACGCGGCCCCGGCCTCGCCGACCTGCGCTGGCGGTAGCGAGCATTAAGCTCAAAAGATCGCAGCCTGCGGCAGCTCCTACAGGAATACGCATTCCCATGTAGGAGCTGCCGCAGGCTGCGATCTTTTTTGTTAGAATGCCCAACGCGCCGCTAACCCGGCGCGTTTTTTTTCGCATCCGGTTCACCCCTTACGAGGGTAGCCACCTGGAGATTTACCCATGACACAACAG
Organism: Pseudomonas sp. P4_C3; assembly: GCF_056402075.1. Taxonomy (NCBI): domain Bacteria; kingdom Pseudomonadati; phylum Pseudomonadota; class Gammaproteobacteria; order Pseudomonadales; family Pseudomonadaceae; genus Pseudomonas; species Pseudomonas sp. P4_C3. The sequence goes on along the minus strand of NZ_JBFUIC010000088.1, from coordinate 15,666 downwards.
ATTGTCGTGGCGGCACTGTATAAGTTCGTCACCCTGGAAGATTACGTCGCCCTGCGCGAGCCCCTGCTGCAAGCGATGGTCGACAACGGCATCAAAGGCACGCTGCTGATTGCCGAAGAGGGTATCAACGGCACCGTGTCCGGCAGCCGCGAAGGCATCGACGGGCTGATGGCCTGGCTCAAGAACGACCCGCGCATGGACGACATCGACCATAAAGAGTCGTACTGCGACGACCAGCCGTTCTACCGCACCAAAGTCAAGCTCAAGAAAGAAATCGTCACCCTCGGCGTGGAAGGCGTGGACCCGAACAAAAAGGTCGGCACCTACGTCGATCCGCAGGACTGGAACGCGCTGATCAGCGACCCGGAAGTACTGCTGATCGACACCCGTAACGATTACGAGGTCTCGATCGGTACCTTCGAAGGCGCCATCGATCCGAAAACCACCAGTTTTCGCGAATTTCCCGATTACATCAAAGCCAACTTCGACCCGGCCGTGCACAAGAAGGTCGCGATGTTCTGCACCGGTGGCATCCGCTGCGAGAAGGCCTCGAGCTACATGCTCAGCGAGGGCTACGGTGAGGTCTTTCACCTCAAGGGCGGCATCCTGAAGTACCTCGAAGAGGTGCCGCAGGAAGAAACCAAGTGGCAGGGCGACTGCTTCGTGTTCGACAACCGCGTGACCGTTCGTCACGACCTGAGCGAAGGCGACTACGATCAATGTCATGCCTGCCGCACGCCGGTGAGCGTGGAAGACCGCGCGTCCGAGCATTACGTGGCCGGCATCAGTTGCCCGCATTGCTGGGATAAGCTGAGTGAGAAGACCCGTCGCAGTGCGATCGACCGGCAGAAGCAGATCGAGCTGGCCAAGGCTCGAAACCAGCCTCACCCGATCGGCTACAACTACAAGCAAGCATCTTCCGAGGCCTGAACCATGTCTGCGCGCCTGCTTTATGTGATGGACCCGATGTGTTCCTGGTGCTGGGGGTTTGCCCCGGTGGCCAACGCACTGGTCGAGCAGGCGCAAGCCGCAGGCGTGGAGGTGCATCTGATCGTGGGTGGTTTGCGCACCGGTAACGGTGCCGCACTGGAGCCGAGTACCCGGCGCTATATCCTCGAACACTGGCAGGCGGTCACCGAGGCCACCGGCCAGCCCTTCAAGCTTGAAGGCGCGTTACCCGATGGCTTTGTCTACGATACCGAACCTGCCTGCCGGGCACTGGTGACGGCGCGCACGCTGGCGCCGGATTGTGCCTGGAAACTGCTCGGGCTGATTCAGCACGCCTTTTACGCTGAAGGTCGCGATGTCACGCGTGCCAGTGTCCTGGTGGAGCTGGCAGAGCAGGCCGGTCTGCCGCGCATCGAATTCGCCGCCGCGTTCGACCGTGCCGATACGCACGCCGCGACATCTGCCGATTTCACTTGGGTCCAGGACCTGGGCATCGCCGGTTTTCCTACGTTGCTGGCTGAGCGAAATGGGCAGTTGGCGTTGTTGACCAATGGCTATCAGCCGTTGAGCGAGTTGTCCCCGCTGCTCGGCCGCTGGCTGGAGCGTGCTGCCTGTGCATGACCTGCCCGATGATGTTGCACCCGCTAAACGTGTCGACCGTCTGAGCTGGGCGGAAATCCGCCGACTGGCCCTGCATCACAAGAAATCCCTGTGGATCGCCAACGGCGTGGCCGTGCTGGCGACCTTGTGCAGCGTGCCGATTCCCTTGCTCCTGCCATTGCTGGTGGACGAGGTGTTGCTGGGGCACGGTGATGCGGCGCTGAAGATCATGAACCACGCGCTGCCCGAAGGCTGGCAGAAAGCCGCGGGCTACATCGGACTGATGCTGCTGGTGACCCTGACCCTGCGCTGCGCGGCGTTGATGTTCAACGTAGTGCAGGCGAAATTGTTCGCCGGACTGGCCAAGGACATCGTCTATCGCATTCGCATACGCCTGATCGAACGACTCAAGCGCATCTCGCTGGGCGAATACGAAAGCCTGGGCAGCGGCACGGTGACCACGCATCTGGTCACCGACCTGGACACCCTGGACAAATTCGTTGGCGAAACCCTCAGCCGTTTCCTCGTGGCCATGCTGACGCTGGTGGGCACTGCCTCCATCCTGATGTGGATGCACTGGAAACTCGCGCTGCTGATCCTGCTGTTCAACCCGCTGGTGATCTATGCCACGGTGCAGTTGGGCAAACGGGTCAAACACCTGAAGAAGCTCGAGAACGACAGCACCTCGCGCTTCACCCAGGCCTTGACCGAAACCCTGGATGCGATCCAGGAAGTACGCGCCGGTAACCGCCAGGGGTTTTTCCTCGGTCGCTTGGGGCAGCGCGCCCGGGACGTGCGCGACTATGCGGTGAACTCGCAATGGAAAACCGATGCGTCGAACCGCGCCAGCGGCTTGCTGTTCCAGTTCGGCATCGATATTTTCCGTGCCGCGGCGATGCTCACTGTACTGTTTTCCGACCTTTCAATCGGCCAGATGCTCGCGGTGTTCAGCTACCTGTGGTTCATGATCGGTCCGGTGGAACAACTGCTGAACCTGCAATATGCCTACTACGCAGCCGATGGTGCGCTGTCGCGGATCAACGAACTGCTGTCCCGTGACGATGAGCCCGAGTACTCGGGTGGAGTCGACCCGTTCAGTGGTCGCGAGACGGTCGGGCTGGAAGTACAGGGGTTGAGTTTCGGTTACGGTGATGAACTGGTCTTGAACCAGATGAACCTGTCCATCGCCCCCGGCGAAAAGGTCGCAATCGTCGGTGCCAGTGGCGGCGGCAAGAGCACGCTGGTGCAACTACTGCTGGGCTTGTATACGCCGCTGGCGGGCACCATTCGCTTTGGTGGTTCAACCCAGCAAGAGATCGGCCTGGAAACCGTGCGGGAAAATGTCGCCGTAGTCCTGCAACATCCGGCGCTGTTCAACGACACCATCCGCGCCAACCTGACCATGGGCCGCGAACGCAGTGACGAGGCCTGCTGGCAGGCACTGGAAATCGCCCAGTTGCACGCTACGGTCCGGGATTTGCCCAATGGCCTGGACAGCATCGTCGGGCGCTCCGGCGTGCGTTTGTCCGGCGGGCAGCGCCAACGCCTGGCCATCGCCCGGATGGTGCTGGCCGAGCCCAAGGTGGTGATCCTCGACGAAGCCACCTCGGCGCTCGATGCCGCCACCGAGTACAACCTGCACCAGGCACTGGCGCGGTTCCTGAGCAACCGCACCACACTGATCATTGCCCACCGTCTTTCGGCGGTAAAACAAGCCGATCGTGTGCTGGTGTTCGACGGCGGGCAAATTGCCGAGGATGGCGACCATCAGCAATTGATCGCCGAGGGTGGGTTATACGCCAAGCTGTATGGGCATTTGCAGCAGCATTGATTGCGCTAGCGTTTACTTCCAGATCACGTCCAGTGCATTGGGGCTGCCGTCATAGCCGAATTGTTTCATGACGACCGCGCAGGAGTCGCAGGGCGCTAAGGTGGTGGCGATCGTGATGGAGTCCAGGTCTTTTGGATCCGGATATTTCTTGCGTATGACGCTAATGAGCTTGCTCTCAGTGTCCAGCGAGGTTGGGCGAGAGGTGAGCATAGGCGTGTATGTTTCAATATTGTCGATGGTATGGGGGATCGCCTGTAGCTTGCCCGCTGGGGTTATGCTTAGGGCGGTCTCCGGGAATCGGGTTCCTTTATCTATATTGAAGTAACGGGTACCGTCGACGGTTACCTCCTTTCTGTTAGCTGGATTTTGAAACATTGGCAGGAAACCGGTGTCACCTTTGCTGCCGGAAACGCTGACATAGATTTCACGCACCCCAGCTTTGGTCTTGATTTCGGCGAACGCAATATTCCTTGGGGCATGCACTGGTCGCTGGAGTTTTTGGCCGATGATGACTTGCAGTTGCTGCATCATCTTGTCGATGTTTAGAGCCAGGGGCTCGCCCCGACTCGATTGGATGGCGATGACTTTTTTCTGAAACAGATTATTGAAAACCTCCGCTGTCGTTTCACGCACGCTGTCCGGTGCTTTCTTGGACGGTGACCACGTGGCGGCACCATCCTCGGAACTTCTGATGATCATTCTGGTTTTATGATCGAAAAGAATTGCCTCCCCGGGACTGGTATCAACCTTGAGCAGCTCGAGTCGCTTGAGCGTATTGGGCTCGTGGACGCTAATTGGAATGGCAATTTCATCCATGGTTTTCATGGCGCGCTCGACGGCCTCGATGCCATGGATTCTTGCCATGTTGTTGGCATTCAGCGAGCCGGTGTAGACCACCATCAATTGCTCCTTCAGCGCTTCGGACAGCGTTGATGCTTGTTTGAATGTCAGCGGATTACCCAAGCTTCGTCCTTTTGCGAGTTCGGCAACGAAAAAGTCGCTGGCATTTAGGCGTGTAAACACATACCGCTTCGTGCCATCTGCCGCTTCGACAATAATGGCGCCGGCTCTAAGGGTATCCATTACACCCCGATCGGGAACACTGACCTTCACACGTCCAAAAATACCTTGGCAAAACTCGATGGTTGCACCGAGAGTCTCGTGTGTAGCAATCGATGCCCTTTTCATCGGTGCTCCCTTCGCGCCATTCGTATAGATACTATCTCCGAACCAGGGGGCCCAACCTTTGGTTTCATCGAAGCTGTTGATATCAGGAGTAGGGGCGGGGGCGCGAGTGACATAGCTCGTTTCGCATACATCGGCACCTGGGGCACGCCGTACCCGACAAGGCAAGGATCTGAGCATCGCCTGATCATCGATCAGGTCGGCGCGACGCAGCGTGTCGCCATCCAGCCGATACGGCACATCATCGATAAACAACGTAGTTCGGCCATCGACTTCAAGCACTTCCCGAATGCGGCTGTTTTCAGAAACTTCGACAATGACGTGATTTTTGGTGTTATCCAGGGAATTGTAATGCGATCTCCCTAACGAAATATCACCTGAGCGGGTGGTTAGCCGGGGACCGTAGGGTCTGGACGATAATGGATCGATCAAGTGGTAGTCGGCATTGTCGGGAATGGCCGATTTGCGTATGTGGATGTCGTCAAGACCCTTGACGGTCGCTAACTGGTCACCCTTTGCCAACGGTTTCCAGCGGCCCGCATCGCTGATCTGCGGCAGCTTGTGCACGAAATCATAACTGCCGGCCTTGCCCGCCAGTTCCTTGATTCTGAGAACGCTGAATCTGGCAAGTTTTACCCCTCTGGCTCCCAATGCCCGGAGCAGCGATCCAATACCATCAACCGGATTCAGCGTTTGCAGGCTCGAAATCAACAGTTTTTTCGTCAGCGACACAAATGCGGGAAGTCTGGCGCGAAAGGTCAGTCGGCCTGCATTACTGATCAGTATTGCCGAGCCCGAGGCAAACTTGCCGATGGGTTGTGCAAAGGAAAGCAGGTCGGCAAACAGGCCGAACGTCCCGTTGATCAGGCGTGTTTTGTCGCCGGAGGCCAAGTCTTCGATACTGTTCCAGAAAGGCATGAACATTTTCCCGATTTCGAGGGCTTTTTCACCCCGCGCCTCTTCGAGTTCGAAACGCGTTTGTCCGTAGGCGGCAATGCGAAGTTTTATCGGGTCCGTGAACAGCAGCTGAGTTGCAATGAAATGACTGATCGCCACGCAACGACTTGATGACAGCGTCAACGGGATAATGTCCGAACTTTCCACTGTCTCTGTCTCGGTGGCGAAAGTGCCCCCTAACTGTTCGATGATAGCCTGGCAACTCGCGTCTTCTTTCGGTTCGCTGCCTGTCGAATGAGCGTCCCAATCAAAGGGCAACGTCTTATGGCGCAATACGCTGACTGAAACGGTCGATTTCAATTGACGCCACTTTTCCGTCTGGATGGCACCACCCAAATGTTCCGGGCCAAGGTTTTCGATACGACGTATGACGCCTGCTCTGGGCAGCAATTCGTAATACCTGGTTTCAATACCGTGTTCGTGACCCTGGGTTTCGCGCGTATGGATCGCCTGCAATATCAAGCCGTTGCGGGCTCGTAGCGGCAAGATCATTTCCGGCGTTTCATTCTGGGCCTCGATACCACGCGTTTCCTTTCTCAAGCTGTATACCCTGAGTTCGCCTAAGGCGATGGCCTGACGGTCGGCAAACGGGAGTGAGGCCAATTGACTTCTGATCAGTGTTTCATAGGCAGTTGTGGTCAGCTGCAGATAGTGCTTGAAGTCGTTGTCGAACAGCGCTTTGACATCGGGCAACCTGGTCTCCGGTGAAATAACCCACCGGGAGCCTGGTTTGCGCCATGGCCTTTCTCCGGTGACGATCCTTCGGCTTTCGTCTATCCGTATCCATTGCGTGCTAATGGTGGTGCCGTCGCTTTGTGTCGCCCGCCAACTTTTCTGATCGTCGAACTTGTCGGATGCATAGACGTCGACAAACGAGTAATAGTCGTACTCCTTGCCTTTAAGCGGCGGCGTGTCACGAAAACCGGCCGGTCCGGTAATGCCCTTTCTAGCCAGTTTTCGACCATCCGAGATGAAGGCATCCTCTCCAAAGATTGACTGCATTTTTGTTTTGGCGATCGCCAGTCGTTCGGGTGGTTTTTTATCGAGTTGAATGAGGGCCTCATTCAACTCGTTTTTTTGGTTTTCCAGTGCAGATAGCGCCAGATCGATGTCGCTCTGTGAATGGTTTTCAAGACTTTTTTGCGAAATGACCCCTTGGGTAACCGCCCAGTCCAGTGACGGAAGCAGCCTCGCCAGGGCGATAAGATTCAATTGCTCTGGCGTTGCTCCGTCGGTTCGTTTGATTGGCAGGTTGACCAATTGCTGGAAGGTCATCCGCTCGATCGAGTCAGGCTCGATGGCTTCGGCCAGCGTTACACCGTGGACAAAATTGACCCAAACCACAGAACTTCCATAGGGAAGATCAGGTGGAATGTCCGGGACTTGAAACGCTCGTGGGAATTCTGGTTGCAGCAAGCGCGCGAGCAAGATCGCCTCAGTCATTGATGACGCTCGCCGGGAATCGAATAGATGCTGTTCAAACTCAGCCCGAATACTCGGATAACTCTTTCCCCAATTCGAGCGTTGATGCCATGGGTATCCAGCGATATCAGCGGGATTACCGCTCTTGTTTGTCCATAAGCGAATGGCTTTGCTGAGCAGTTTGATTCGTACGCCTGATGAAGTTTCTTCGCCGGGTTTTCCACCGTACCAGTTCAAGCCTTCCAACAGCGCCATTGCCAGTCGCTCTGACTCGGCGGAGCGCAAAATGCTTTCCAGCACTACCGTGGGCGTGACACGGACTTGAGCTTCGGTCGCATTGGGCACTGCGTTTTGAATCAGGTAGCTGAATAGCGAGCTTTCGGTTTCGGGAAGAAAGCGCTGGACGATGGCAACGATATCTCTGTTCGTCAGTTGAGCGAGCAGGCTATCGATGGTCATAGCGGATGTCGGAGTGGCTCTCTGTATGGTTTTGAGTAGTTGTCGGTCTTCAGCTGTGGGTGAACGATTCAAGGTGTCGATATCAACACCACTGAAGAGTTGCAATGAGTGACTGGCGCGTCTTTCCTCCAGTTTGTGAATTAGCGACTCCATTTCAGTGGTGTTTTGAGTTTGCGCTGCCGGTAACGCGTAATACGTCAGAACCTGAGGAAGGCTGAGCAACTTATCCGAGCGCAATTGTCCGCCCATGCTGAGAGCTATCGGCTCGATTTTTTCGGTCAGTTCGCGCCAGCCAGGATTTTCAGTCATGGAGAGAATGACTTCGGCACCCTTCTGGTCAGCCGTCTTGTAAACGCTGCGTCCTCCTGCTGTAGACACAGATAAAAAATTCATGATCTTCAACTTTTCGACAAGTGCCAGATAGTCCGGGTGTCTGAGCAAGCTGTGCAAGTGGGTTTGCCCGACGTCATGTTCCTGGGCAAGGGGGGAGTGAGGCTGGGGAGATAAATAGATGCCGGCCAGAGCAAGGCCTCGCGCCTTGGCATCACGTAGACGGCCTAGCAGCGCGTCGTATTCTGCGAGTTGACCCAGATATTGTTGGTATGGGGTTGTTGCCGAAGCATTTGTGGTATGCATAAACAGTGACATCTCTTGATAGGAGGGACGTCAGTCTCGATGCATCAAGGACTGTCTTTGCGGTACATATATATTGGCTGTGTTGATGTTCGAAGCTTTGATCAGCTTGTCGGGACGACGAAGGCACCCTAGTCTAGCTGTAGCGATTTTCGTCCGGACGACAATCGAGCAGCTCTAATGTAAGGGACCTCATGAATCAAAAGCGGACTCTCGGAACGCCACGGCTGTTGGGCATCGTCTGGCCATTTATCGCCGTTGTGGTGTTTCAGGCCCTCTTGGGCGGTGTCAGCCTTTATGTACTGTCGGCTGTTCGCGGTTATGTCGCCGGTGAGAGCCTGTGGTCCAAGGGCCAGAAAGACGCCATCTATTACCTCAATCTCTACGCCGACAGCGGCGACGAAGCGATTTTTCATAAATACCAGAACGCCATTTCCGTGCCTCAGGGTGGGCATGAATTGCGTGTGGCGCTGGATCATCGGCCGCCGAACATCGAGGCGGCACGTGTGGCGATCCTCAAGGGCGGCAACCATCCGGATGACATCACCAGTGTGATCTGGTTGTACCTGAATTTCCGGCACTTCAGTTACCACGAGAAAGCCATCGACCTTTGGATGGTAGGCGACGCGTATCTGGTGCAACTCGATACCATTGCGCAGGAGATGCATCAGCGCATCACCACCAGGCAGGCCACCGATGCCGATATCAAGCGCTGGAAGGATCAGATATTCGTCATCAACGAAAGTGTGACGCCGGCGGCGAAGGCCTTCAGCGATGCCTTGGGCGAAGGCTCGCGTATGATCCTGCGACTGTTGCTGGTGACCAACCTCGCCACCGCCCTGGGTTTGATTGTATTGGCCTTGATGCGCACCCATAAACTGCTCAAGCAGCGCCATGCCTTCGCCGATGCGCTGCAACTGGAGAAAGAGCGGGCGCAGATCACTCTGCAATCGATTGGCGACGGCGTGATCACCACGGATGTTTCCGGTGCGATTGCCTACATGAATCCGGCGGCCGAGGCATTGACCCACTGGAAGGCCGAGCAGGCGACAGGGTTGCCGCTGGCGGCGCTGTTTAACCTGCTGGATGAAAATGCACAGACCGACGGTTTCACCCTGATCGAGCATATTCTGAGCGGTCAACTCAGTGGCGGCAGTGAGCACTCCAGGTTGATTCAACGCCTGGACGGCAGCACGGTGTCGGTCACGCTGGTGGGTGCTCCGATCCGCAATGCCGGCAAAGTCAGCGGAACGGTGCTGGTGCTGCATGACATGACCCAGGAGCGGCAATACATCGCCAATCTGTCGTGGCAGGCGACCCACGACGCCTTGACCGGGCTTGCCAACCGCCGCGAATTCGAATATCGCCTGGAACAGGCGCTGCACAACCTGACCCGCCATTCGGGTCGCCATGCCCTGATGTTCCTCGATCTGGATCAGTTCAAGCTGGTCAACGATACCTGTGGTCACGCGGCGGGCGACGAACTGTTGCGGCATATCTGTGCCTTGTTGCAATCCGGGTTGCGCGAAGGCGATACCCTGGCACGCCTTGGCGGCGACGAGTTCGGTATCCTGCTGGAAAACTGCGCACCGGAAGCGGCGGAGAAAATTGCCGAGAGCCTGCGTCAGACTGTGCAGAATCTGCATTTTGTCTGGAAGGGCCGGCCTTTCGTGACCACTGTCAGTATCGGACTGGTCCATGTTGCGCAGAATCCGACGACGCTCGAAGCCTCGCTGCGTGCTGCCGACATGGCGTGCTACATGGCCAAGGAAAAGGGCCGGAACCGGGTCCAGGTCTATCATCCGGATGACTCGGAATTGTCCCTGCGCTTCGGCGAAATGGCCTGGGTGCAGCGTTTGCACATGGCGCTGGAGGAGGACCGCTTCTGCTTGTACGCCCAGGAAATCGCATCCCTCGGTCATACCGAGCATGGCAGTGGGCATATCGAAATCCTGTTGCGGTTGCATGATGAGGCGGGGCGCATGATCTTGCCCGACAGTTTCATCCCGGCCGCCGAACGCTATGGCCTGATGAGCTCTCTGGACCGCTGGGTTGTGCAGAACGTGTTCAAGATCATTGCCCAGTGTCAGGCCGAACAGCACCAGGGGCCGCTGGCCATGTGTGCGATCAATCTGTCAGGCACGACGATCGGGGATGAGGCGTTTCTGGACTTCCTGCGCGAACAGTTTGTGACGTATTCGATTCCGCCTGAAATGATTTGTTTTGAAATTACTGAGACCAGTGCTATTTCAAATCTTGGCAGCGCCATTCGATTCATTAATGAACTCAAAGGCTTAGGATGCTATTTTTCACTGGATGATTTTTGTGCCGGAATGTCCTCATTCGCGTATCTGAAACATTTGCCTGTAGACTTCCTGAAGATCGATGGGAGTTTCGTAAAGGATATGCTGGACGACCCGATTAACCGCGCCATGGTCGAAGTGATCAATCACATCGGTCATGTCATGGGTAAGCGCACGATTGCCGAGTTTGTCGAAACGCCCCAGATCGAGCAGGCATTGCTGGAGATCGGGGTGGATTACGCTCAAGGGTATGTGATTGAACGCCCGCATTTGTTTACCTTTGATAGCCTGTTAAGTCGTCCCGCCAGGCCTCAGCCTCTGTTGTTCAAGGCCCCTGGCACGTTCCGTTGAAACTCCTGCCGGTCTTACAATCACAATCAAAAGGAGCTCGACAGTGATCGATACATTCAACCGAACCGGACCGCTCATGGAAGCTGCAAGTTACCCTGCCTGGGCCCAGCGCCTGATCCAGGATTGCAGCGAGAGCAAACGCCGGGTTGTCGAACACGAACTGTACCAACGCATGCGAGACAACAAACTCAGTGCAAAGACCATGCGCCAATACCTGATCGGTGGCTGGCCGGTGGTCGAACAGTTCGCGTTGTATATGGCACAAAACCTGACCAAGACACGCTTTGCCCGTCATCCCGGCGAAGATATGGCCCGTCGCTGGCTGATGCGTAATATCCGCGTCGAATTGAACCACGCCGATTACTGGGTGCACTGGAGTCGTGCGCACGGTGTCAGCCTGGAAGACCTGCAGGCACAGCAGGTTGCACCGGAGCTTCACGCCTTGAGCCATTGGTGCTGGCACACCAGTTCAGCCGACTCGCTGATCGTTGCGATTGCCGCTACCAACTACGCCATCGAAGGGGCGACCGGGGAATGGTCGGCGGTCGTTTGTTCCAACGGTATCTACGCCGCCTCGTTCCCCGAGGAAGATCGCAAGCGAGCGATGAAGTGGCTGAAGATGCATGCCCAGTACGACGATGCCCATCCATGGGAAGCCCTGGAAATCATCTGTACATTGGCGGGCACCAACCCGAGCAAATCCCTGCAGGTGGAGTTGCGCCAGGCTGTGTGCAAGAGCTACGACTACATGTACCTGTTTCTCGAACGTTGCATGCAGTTGGAGCACGTAGAGCGGGCACCGGTCGTACGTGAGCGGATGGCACTGGCGGAAGGCTGATTCAACGTCTGCTTGAAACAACTGTGGGAGCGAGCCTGCTCGCGAATACGGACTGTCAGTCAGCATGATCGTTGAAGGTCAGATCCCATTCGCGAGCAGGCTCGCTCCCACATTATTTTGTGGTCGGCAGTTACCCCGCCATCTCCAACCGGTTACGACCTTCGCGCTTGGCCACATACAGTGCACTGTCTGCCCGTCGCAACAGGCTTTCGGCAGACTCGCCGGGTAACAATGTCGAACAGCCGAGGCTGACCGTCAGCAAGATCGTATAACCATCGGCCAGGTATTCTTCAGACTGCACTGCAAACCGCAGCCGCTCACCGACCATGGCCGCGGCCTCGCGGCTGGTGTTCGACAGCAGGATCAGGAACTCTTCACCGCCATAGCGAAACACCATGTCCACGTTGCGCAGCTGGTTTTTGATCGAGGCAGCGACCGCCTTGAGCACGTCATCGCCTGTGCTGTGGCCGTGGGTATCATTGACTTGCTTGAAATGATCGATGTCCAGCATCAGCACCGATAACGGTTGCAGATGGCGCCGGGATAGCTCGATTTCCCTTTGCAATGTCTGGTCCATGGCGATGCGGTTGCCGGTGCCCGTCAGCGGGTCGCGCAGTGCGCTTTGGGTGGCGGTACGGTAAAGCAGCGCGTTGCGCATCGGGAAAAGCAGCGCGGCCAGCAGCGATTCGAGATTGCCCTGTTCCTGTTCGCTGAAACGCTGATTGCGGCGGAAAATCAGCTCACCCAGGTGTTCGCCTTCGTGGCTGAGGCTGTAACTGATGGAATGGTGGCCGCGTTGGCCGAACTCCAGACGCAAGTCACTGCTCTTGTGCAGGTAGCACAAAGCGTCCAGCGGCACCAATCGCTGAATCTCGCGATAGAACGTCCCAAGAATGCGTTGCGGTTCCAGACTGGTTTGCAGCTGCAGGCTCAGTTGCTGGCGCAATTGCGCAAGACTGATAGGCCTTGCCAGAAGAAGCGGTTGCTGACCAAAGCCCAGGCGCTGCAATTTGGCGCTATCGAAGTCAATTGCGTTGGTCTGGGGAGGTGGTTTCATAAGGCGTGCGCCCCTAAGCAGTAAGGCTGTCTTACAAGCAGGGTGAGAGCGGCTTAGGCTGCGCGTCGTACTGGTCCGTCAGTCCCGTAGGACATTTCGTACAAGTTTAATCTGCTTTGTAGAAGATGAGTAATCGCCGCACTCAAGCTTCGTTCCGTCTGCTTTCACGTTGCGTGTCTTAGCAAACTTAGAGCGAAAGTCGTGCCATTCGGTTCATCTTAATAAAATTTGTATTAAATCAACAGGTTGTGCTTCGTCTATTACGTGTGCAGCGCAGTATGTGACGTTTGTTTGACAGGTTCCTGGCGTGTATTCGAGTGCCGCGACAGGAAATCGGCGCGGCACCAAAAAGCGACGTACGGTCGCTACTGGGCGTTGAACGCCTGGCCGTTGATACCGGTGCTGTCCGGGCCCATCAAGTAAAGGTAGACCGGCATGATCTCCTCGGGCGTCGGGTTGTTCAGCGGATTTTCACCCGGGTAAGCCTGGGCGCGCATGCTGGTGCGGGTAGCGCCCGGGTTGATGCTGTTGGAGCGTACCGGGGCCACGGTATCGACTTCGTCGGCCAGGGTTTGCATCAGACCTTCAGTGGCGAATTTGGAGACGCCGTAAGCGCCCCAGTACGCACGTCCCTTGCGGCCGACGCTGCTGGACGTGAACACCACCGAGGCATCTTGCGACAGCTTGAGCAGCGGCAGCAGAGTGCTGGTGAGCATGAACATGGCATTGACGTTGACTTGCATGACCCGCATGAAGTTTTCGCCGGACAACTGCTCGATCGGCGTGCGCGGGCCGATGATCGATGCATTGTGCAGCAGGCCGTCGAGATGCCCGAATTCGCTTTCGATCATCGCCGCCAGCTCATCGTATTGATGGGGCAGGGCGGTTTCGAGGTTGAACGGGATCACCGCCGGTTGTGGATGGCCGGCGGCTTCGATTTCGTCGTAGACCTGGGTCAGGTTGGCTTCGGTCTTGCCCAGCAGCAGCACGGTTGCGCCGTGTGCCGCGTAGGCTTTTGCCGCTGCGGCGCCAATGCCACGTCCTGCGCCGGTGACCAGAATGACCCGATCCTTGAGCAGTTCGGGGCGGGCGGAATAATCAAACATAAAAAACCTCAATCCATAACAAAGCTGGAAAAGATCGCAGCCTGCGGCAGCTCCTACGTCGATCGCGGTCCCCTGTAGGAACTGCCGCAGGCTGCGATCTCTTGACTTTAATCAGCAGCTGCAAAGCGCACTATCGAGCACCTTGCGCAACTCCAGCGGATGATCAACCACCACATCCGCACCCCAATGCCGCGGATTATCGTCCGGGTGGATATAGCCGAAGGTCACCGCAGCAGTCTTGGTGCCGGCATCGCGGCCCGATTCGATGTCGCGCAAGTCATCGCCAACGAACAGCACGCTGGCCGGATCGAGATCGAGCATCTTGCAGGCGAGGATCAGCGGCTCGGGATCCGGTTTGCTGTTCTTCACATGATCCGGGCAGATCAGCAGCGCCGAGCGTTCAGCCAGCCCCAACTGTTGCATGATCGGCTCGGCGAAGCGCAGCGGCTTGTTGGTGACCACGCCCCAGACCAGGTTGGCCTTCTCGATGTCCGCCAGCAGTTCGCCCATGCCGTCGAACAGCTTGCTGTGAACGGCACAACCGACGAGGTAGCGCTCCAGAAACTCCAGGCGCAGTTCCTCGAACCCCGGCGATTCCGGGTCCATGGCGAAGGTCACCGCGACCATCGCCTTGGCGCCGCCGGAAATCTCGTCGCGAATGTGCTTGTCGTTCATCGGTGGCAAGCCACGGTCGGCACGCATCGCCTGACAGATCGCAATGAAGTCCGGCGCGGTGTCGAGCAGAGTGCCGTCCATGTCGAAAAGAACTGCTCTGATTGGCATCGGCTTACTCCTCGCGCAGGGTCTGGATCATGTAGTTGACGTCCACGTCGGCCGCCAGTTTGTAGTGCTTGGTCAGCGGGTTGTAGGTCAGGCCGATGATGTCCTTGACGGTCAGGCCGGCCATGCGGCTCCAGGCGCCAAGTTCGGAGGGGCGGATGAATTTCTTGAAGTCGTGGGTGCCGCGCGGCAGCAGCTTCATGATGTATTCGGCGCCGACGATGGCGAACAGGTACGCCTTCGGGTTGCGGTTGATGGTGGAGAAGAACACCTGGCCGCCGGGCTTGACCATGCGGAAACAGGCGCGGATGACCGACGACGGATCCGGCACGTGCTCAAGCATTTCCAGGCAGGTGACCACGTCGAACTGCTCCGGCATTTCCTCGGCCAGGGCTTCGGCGGTGATCTGTCGGTACTCGACGCTCACGCCCGACTCCAGCTGATGCAACTGGGCAACCGCCAACGGAGCTTCGCCCATGTCGATACCCATCACGGTCGCACCGCGTTGGGCCATGGCTTCGCTGAGGATGCCGCCGCCGCAACCGACGTCGAGGACTTTTTTACCGGCCAGGTTGACCCGCTCGTCAATCCAGTTGACCCGCAGCGGGTTGATGTCGTGCAGCGGTTTGAATTCGCTTTCGCGGTCCCACCAGCGATGAGCCAGGGCCTCGAATTTGGCGATTTCGGCGTAGTCGACGTTGCTCATGGTCTAGTCCTCTAAAACTTGAAAAGTCCTGTTGCCCCGGATTGCGTTCCAGGGTGCTTACGATTCGGTGCGGCCGCTGATGCGCTGGCCCCAGGCCCTCGCGACAGCGCCAAGCTGTTGTTCATCCAGGCGTGTCAGGCGACGGTCGTCGAGCAACTGCTTGCCGGCAACCCAAAGGTGTTTCACGCAGTCGCGGCCGGTGGCATATATAAGCTGCGAAACCGGTTCGTAGACCGGTTGCTGGGCCAGGCCGGAGAGGTCGAAAGCCACCATGTCCGCGGCCTTGCCGATTTCCAGCGAACCGACTTCGGCCTCGATACCCAGTGCCCGGGCGCCATTGAGGGTGGCCATGCGCAAGGCACGATGGGCATCCAGCGCGGTGGCCGAGCCGGCGACAGCCTTGGCCAGCAGGGCCGCGGTGCGGGTTTCGCCGAGCAGGTCCAGGTCATTGTTGCTGGCCGCGCCATCGGTGCCGACCGCAACATTGACC
>NZ_JBFUIC010000087.1:0-18812 GCF_056402075.1 Pseudomonas sp. P4_C3 | reverse complement strand
GGGCCTGGGCGCTGCCGATGGCTTCTTCGCCAAGGCTCTGCATGTAGAACGACATCTTTTTCTGACACTGGGCGACCACCATGCGGTTGTCGTAGATGCGGGTCTTGAGCATGGCACGCATGCCCTTGCGCAGGATCTCCACCGGCACGTTTTCGGCCCACGGCCCAAGGGCATTGCCCTGGTCGTCGAGCACGCGAATCAGGCCACGGGCCAGATCAGCCGTGTCAGCCGGTTCAACGTCGATAGGGGGTTTGCGCACCGTGCCGGCATCGGTCAGATGCAGGTAGGAAAAGTCGGTTTTACAGCCGGGACGGCCCGAGGGTTCGGGGACGTGCAGGCGCAGCGGTTCATACGCTTGGGTCATGGCTTCTACGCTCGATCTTGTGAATTTCTTGTAGTGAGCTGACAGATTTCGTTCGGTAGAAGAAATCTTGTCCTACAACAATCATAGGCCCGGCCAAGAAGAATATTTCTCTCTGTTTCGTTGCGTTAAAGATCATTTGCAGATAAAAAACCTGCATAAACATAAAAAACAGGTGGTTTTATCTCATGCGCAAACTGGACCGTACCGATATCGGCATTCTCAACAGCCTTCAGGAGAACGCACGCATCACCAACGCCGACCTGGCGCGTTCGGTGAACCTGTCGCCGACGCCATGTTTCAACCGGGTCAAGGCCATGGAAGAACTGGGGGTGATTCGCGAGCAAGTGACGCTGCTGGATGCCGACTTGCTGGGGCTGCATGTGAACGTGTTCATTCACGTCAGCCTGGAGAAGCAGGTGGAGGAGGCGCTGCAGCATTTCGAAGAGGCGATTTCCGACCGCCCCGAGGTGATGGAGTGCTACCTGATGGCCGGCGACCCGGACTATCTGATCCGGGTGCTGGTGCCGACCATCCAGTCGCTGGAGCGCTTCATGATGGACTTTCTGACCAAGGTGCCGGGGGTGGCGAACATCCGCTCGAGCTTTGCGCTCAAGCAGGTGCGCTATAAGACCGCGCTGCCGTTGCCGGCGAATGGGCTGACGTTGGGTAACTGAAAATCAAGGATCGCGCTTTGTAGGAGCTGCCGAAGGCTGCGATCTTTTGATTCTGGCGACAGATGGATCGCTGAAGATCAAAAGATCGCAGCCTTCGGCAGCTCCTACAGGGTTAGAGTTTGTTCAGGGGGATTTTCAGGTAGGTCACGCCGTTGTCTTCGGCCGGCGGCAAATTCCCCGCCCGCACATTCACCTGGATCGCCGGCAGCAACAGTGTCGGCATCCCCAATCCCGCATCGCGCCGGGTGCGCATTTCCACGAAGGTGTTCTCATCGATGCCGTCGCGCACGTGGATGTTGCTTTTGCGCTGTTCACCGACGGTGGTCATGCATTCGGGGGCGCGTCCCTCGGGCGGATAATCGTGGCAGATGTACAGGCGCACGCTGGCGGGGAAGGCCAGCAGCTTGTGGATCGAGGCGTACATCTGGTTGGCATTGCCGCCGGGAAAGTCGCAGCGGGCGGTGCCCACGTCCGGCATGAACAGCGTGTCGCCGACCAGGATCACATCGTTGCCGATCAGGTAGGCCATGTCCGCCGGGGTATGACCGGGCACGTGCAGGGCAGTCGCCTTGAGATTGCCGATCATGAACGATTCGTCGGGGGCGAACAGGTGATCGAACTGCGATCCGTCGACGCAAAAGGCAGGCTCCAGATTGAACAGCGCCTTGAACACGTCCTGCACCTTGCTGATCGACTCGCCAATGGCGATCTTGCCGCCCAGCTGCCCGCGCAGGTATGGAGCGGCGGACAGGTGATCGGCGTGGGCGTGGGTTTCCAGTAGCCATTGCACCTGCAAGTGACGGGCGTGGACGAAGGCGATGATTTTGTCGGCCTGGGTGGTCGCGGTACGCCCGGAGGCTGCGTCGTAATCGAGCACGGGGTCGACAATCGCACACTGGCCTCCATCCGCCTCGTAGACCACGTAGCTGTAGGTCGAGGAGGCAGGGTCGAGGAAAGCTTCAATCAGCGCGGGCATGGACACGAACCTGTGCAGGGGTAGAAAAGTCAGTCATGGGTTGCAACACTTTATATAAAAACATAATGTTCACAGCTTAAGTGACGTTGAAGGCATCCTGCAAATGCAATCCAGTCTGACCGAATGTGAAGTCGCCCAACTGCGCGCCTCGGCCTCCAGGGCGTGTGCGCTGCTCAAGGCCCTGGCCAATGAGGATCGCCTGTTGATCCTGTGCCAGCTGACCCAGGGTGAGCGCAACGTAGGCGAGCTGGAAAAAATGACCGGTGTGCGCCAACCGACCCTGTCCCAGCAATTGGGCATCCTGCGCGATGAAGGACTGGTCGCTACCCGTCGTGAAGGCAAGTACATTTTTTATGGTCTCGCCAGTCACGAAGTGATTCAGGTGATGAAAACCCTCTCCGGGCTGTATTGCGGGGCCGTGCTTAAAAGCTGGGTTCAACCCTGAACCTATTCAACACACCGAACCTGTGGGAGCGAGCTTGCTCGCGATGGCGTCGGCACATTCAACATAAATGTTGGCAGACCAACCGTCATCGCGAGCAAGCTCGCTCCCACAAGTTTTTGGTTTGACTCGTAAATCCTTGCGTGCAGCAAAAGGAACAAGCAATGAACGATCAACACTGGGGCCCATCCATCAGTGCAGATATCGTGGTCATCGGCGGCGGCACAGCGGGTATCGGCCTTGTCGCCAGCCTGCTCAAGCGTAGCCCGCATCTGAACATCACCGTGATCGAACCCGACTCCCGGCACAACTGAGAACTCCCTATGTTGCTGGCAAGTCTGTTTGGCGTAGTGATGGGGTTGGTGCTCGGCTTGACTGGCGCCGGTGGCGGTATCCTTGCGGTCCCGGCCCTGGTGTTGGGGTTGGGCTGGAGCATGACCCAGGCCGCTCCGGTGGCGTTGTTCGCGGTGGGCAGTGCGGCAGCGGTCGGCGCCATCGACGGTTTGCGCCATGGCCTGGTGCGGTATCGCGCGGCGCTGCTGATCGCGGCGTTGGGCGCGGTGTTTTCGCCGCTGGGCATCTACTTCGCCCATCAGTTGCCGGAAAAGATCCTGATGATCCTGTTCAGCCTGCTGATGGTCGTGGTAGCCGGGCGGATGTTGCGCCGCGAGCGCAAGGACGAGGGCCCCAGCGATCACGGTCACGCCAACTGGGGCCAGAAGAACTGCATGCTCGATCAACAGACCGGGCGCTTTTCCTGGACCGCCAAATGCACCGCGACCCTCGCCGCACTGGGTGCGGTGACGGGGGTGGTGTCGGGGTTGCTGGGGGTGGGTGGCGGCTTTCTGATCGTCCCGGCCTTCAAGCAACTGACCGATGTGCAGATGCGCGGGATCATCGCCACGTCGCTGATGGTGATCAGCCTGATTTCGGCCATCGGCGTGATCGGCGCGTTCCAGGCCGGCGTGCGCATCGACAGCGTCGGCGCCATCTTCATCGGCGCCAGCATTGCCGGCATGATCGTTGGCCGCAAGCTCTGCGCCCAGGTACCGGCGCGGGCGTTGCAGGTCGGGTTCGCCAGCATCTGTTTCGGGGTCGCCGTGTACATGCTGATAAAAGCGAGCGCTTGACTTGCAGGAGCCCGGCTTGCCGGCGAAGGGGGCTTCAAGTGCGTCTTCGCCGGCAAGCCGGCTCCTACGGAAAGCGGTTCTTTACAACTTTAGTGGCTTGCCCTGCCGACAAGCGGTCGTACGTCTTAGTTGTCGCGCACAGCCGCCCATTCCAAAGCACTTCAAAACCAGCCCCAAGGCAGCGTATGGCGCCGCCGGTCAGGTTTCGATAATCGCCTCCGACATTTAGTCCCCCGTTTCGGAGCGCGCCATGCACAACAATAAGAACGTCACGCATCGTTTTCTGCCTGCCTTCATCGCCAGCCTGTCTGCCCTTGGCCTGAGCCCGCTGGCCGAGGCGGATATCATGCTGTACGACAAGGACCAGACCACGTTCTCCACCGACGGCTACATCAACGCCTTCTACGTGAACAGCGATGTCGACCGCGCCGGCGAGCAGTTCGACCGTCGGCAGTCGCGGGTCAAGATGGGCTTTTTGCCCAACTACCTGGGGTTCAACATGGGCAAGCAGGTAGACGATCTCAAGCTCGGTGCCCGCGCCTCGTTCTGGGTCACCATCAACGACAGCCAAACCAACGGCACCGACACCGCCATCGATGTGCGGCAGTTCTTCGGCACCGTGGCCAACCCGCAATGGGGCGAAGTGCTGATCGGCAAAGACTTCGGGCTGTTCGCCCGTTCCAACATCCTGCTCGACGAAATGCTCGCCGGTTACGGCCAGGTCAGCGATACGTTGGGGCTGGTGGATGGCGGCGGGGTGTCGTTCGGCAACATTGGCACCGGTTACCCGTATCCGTTCCCGACCTCGCAGATCACCTATCGCACCCCGGTGATGGACGGTCTGCGTGTGGCGGTCGGCATCATGGACCCGGTGGACACCAACGACAGCAGCCCGACGGGCAAGGCCTATCAGGAAAACCCGCGTACCGAGAGCGAAGTCACCTATCAGTTCGACCTGGCCGGGGCAAAGATCTACAGCTGGGTCAACGGCAGCTACCAGACCTCGGACAACACCGATTCCACGGTCGAGACCGTCACCTCCAAGGGTGTCGGTTATGGCGTGCAGGCGAAGATGGGCGGCTTGTCCCTCACCGGGTCCGGTTTCCAGGCCAAGGGCATCAACCCGTTTTTCACCAACAATGCCGGCGAGCCGACCCTGCGCAACGTCGACAGCGACGGCTACCTGTTGCAGGGCTCCTACAAACTGGGCAAGAACCGCTTGGCCTTGTCCTACGGCAAGACCAATGACGATGGCAATGGCGTGGTCGGCAGCGGCGCAGACTACGAGACCCGCGGCATCGCGTTGTTCCATGACGTGAACGACAACCTCAAGCTGGTGGCCGAGTACAACCAGTTCGAAATCAACGGCCACGACACCAGCGAGCAGAACGAAGACACCGACACCTTTGCCGTGGGTGCGGTGCTGACCTGGTAACCCCGGGAGGTGGCCCTGGCCGTGCGCATCGCGGCGAGGGTCGCCAACCGTCTCATCCCATCGAAGCGGCTACCCGCTACCCAAGTAGCATTCGTCGCACCCCACAGACTTCGTACACTCGTGCCTCATACACACGCACCTGCGGGAGGTAAGGATGCAGCAGAGCGAAGGCGTCGTCAGTGCAATGTCCCAGGCCACCGATGCCCGGCAGGTCGCGCAGGAACTGGCCAGACAGTTGTTGCATCCGCACCTGGGGTTCGTGCTGTTCTTCTGTTCCGCCGAGTACGACTTGCAGGCGCTGGGCCAGGCCCTGCAGCAAAGCTTCGGCGGCATTCGCCTGGCGGGCTGCACCAGCGCCGGGGAAATCACCCCGCTGGGCTACGGGCGCAATTGCGTGACGGCGGTGGGTTTCGATCATCGGCACTTTTCCATCGCGATCGAGCTGATCGACCAGATGGAGCACTTCAGCCTGATCGACGCCCAGCAAATGGTCGAGCGCCTGGTCAGTGGCTGTCGCAGCAACACCCTGGCTCCGATCAAGGGCAACAGCTTTGCCCTGACCCTGCTCGATGGCCTGTCCAGCCGCGAAGAAATGGTCCTGGCGGCCTTGAGCGCGGCATTGGGCGACATTCCGCATTTCGGCGGCTCGGCCGGCGACGATAACTACCTGACCCATACCCATGTGTACTTCGATGGCGAGTTCCACAGCGGTGCGGCCGTGGTGGTGCTGGTCAATACCTGGCTGGATTTCGAAGTGTTCACCACCCACCACGTGCTGCCCCGCGCCGAGAAGCTGGTGGTCACCGGAGCCGACAGCGCCTCACGGCGGGTCTTCGAACTCAATGCCGAGCCGGCTGCCGCCGAGTACGCCCGGCACATCGGCGTGCCGGTGGCGCAGCTCGATCACCGGGTCTTCGCCGCGCACCCGTTGGCAGTGCGGATCAACCAGCAGTACTACGTGCGGGCCATCCAGCAGGTGCATCCGGACCTGAGCCTGAGTTTCTACTGCGCCGTGGAAAACGGCATCGTCCTCACCGCCATGACCCCGGGGCCGATGCTGCCGAACCTGCAGAGCCTGTTCGAAGGGTTGCAGGAGCGCCTGGGCGATTTGCTGCTGACCATCGGTTGCGACTGTTTCCTGCGGCGTCTGGAACTCGAAGACGACGGCAGCCTCGATCAGATCGGCTCGTTTTTGCGTGAGCAACGGGTGATGGGTTTCAACACCTATGGAGAACAGTTCAATGGCATGCACATCAACCAGACCTTCACCGGCGTTGCCATTGCCCGTGGCCGTGCCCCCGGACATCGCTGAGCTGCAGGCCGAACTGGCCAGGCTGCGCCTGGAAAACCATAAACTGCAGCGCATCAATGGCGCACTGATCGAACGGGTCGAGTCCGGGGTGACCCGCGGCAACGATCCGTACGCGGCATTCCAGCATTCGGTGGTGCTGGCCGAGCAAGTGCGCGAACGCACCGATGCCCTGAACCAGGCCATGGCCGAACTCAAGGCCGGTAATCATTTGCTCAGCGAAGCCCGCTTGCGCGCGGAAACGGCGCATCAACACCTGATCGACGCCATCGAAAGTATTTCAGACGCCTTCGTGCTGTTCGACGCCGAGCAGCGCATCGTGCTGTTCAACAGTCGCTTCAAGGCGTTCTGGAGCAACAGCCGGGTGCGGATCAACGCCGGCATGCGCCTGACCGAGGTCAAGCGGTTGATGATGAACAACGGCCTGTTCACCGAAGAGCCGCGCGGGCATGCCGACGAAAACCTGCTTTACCGCCTGCAGAACGGGCGCTGGCTGCAAGTCAGCGAGCGGCCGACCCAGGAAGGTGGGCGGGTGATTCTGTTCACCGACATTACCGACGTCAAGCTCAGCGAAACCGTACGCCGTGAGCAGGCGGTGGCGCAGAAGTCGCATCTGTTGCAACGGGCGGTCGACAACCTGTCCCAAGGGGTGGCGATGGTCAGCGCCGAGGGCATCCTGGAATTGTGGAACCGGCGTTTCCTGGAATTGAGCGGCCTGGCGCCGGTGGCTGCCCATCGCCCGTTTGCCGAAGTGATCGCCGACAGCGAGTTGAACCTTTTGACCCCGGCCAGTCGCGATGGCAACGGGCGACCGGTGCGCGAATGCGAGCAGCGTCTGTACGATGGCCGGGTCCTGGAAATCCGCACCCATCCGTTGCCCACCGGCGGTTTCGTCAACACCTTCACCGACATTACCGAGCGCTACCAGCACGCCGAAGCGCTGAGTGAAAGCGAACACTGGATTCGCCTGATCACCGATCACGTACCGGCATTGATTGCCTACCTCAATGCCGACCTGGTCTACGAGTTCACCAACAAGGTCTATGAAGAATGGTACTGCTGGCCCCGCGGCGTGATGCTCGGCCAGAGCCTGCGCGAAGTGCACAGCGAACAGCATTACCAGCGGCTGGAGTCCTACGTGGCCAGGGCACTGGCGGGCGAGAGCGTGACCTTCGAGTTCGCCGAAACCAACGTCAACAACCAGGAGCGCTACATGCTGCGCTCCTATGTGCCCAACCGTCTGGCCAGTGGCGAGGTGGTGGGGATTTTCGTGCTGATCCGCGACATCACCGAACGCCGCCGCACCGCCGAGGCGCTGCACCAGGCTTATCAGAACCTGGAGCTGCGGGTACGCGAGCGCACAGCGGAATTGACTACCCTCAACGACCAGCTGCTGCGCGAGATCGATGAGCGGCGCCTGGTCGAGTCACGCTTGCGCGAGGCCAAGCAGGAAGCCGAGCAGGCCAATCTGTCGAAAACCAAGTTCCTCGCCGCCGTCAGCCACGACCTGCTGCAACCGTTGAATGCCGCGCGCCTGTTTACCAGTGCCTTGCTGGAACGGCGCGAGCCGATGTCCAGCGAGACTCTGGTGCGCAACGTGAGCAATTCCCTGGAAGACGTGGAGAACCTGCTCGGCACCCTGGTGGATATTTCCAAGCTCGATGCGGGGGTGATCAAGGCCGACATTGCACCGTTCGCCCTCAGTGAACTGCTGGACAACCTGGCCGCCGAATACACCCAGGTGGCGCGCAGTGAAGGCCTGCAACTGCACTTCATCGGCTGTTCGGCGCTGGTGCGCAGCGACATCCAGTTGCTCGCGCGGATTCTGCGCAACCTGCTGAGCAATGCGATTCGCTATACCTACAGTGGCCGCGTGGTGCTCGGTTGCCGGCGGCATCACCAGTGCCTGACGATCGAAGTCTGGGACAGCGGCATGGGCATTGCCGAGCATCGCCTGGAGGAGATTTTCCAGGAGTTCAAGCGCGGTGATGTACAGCGACCCGATCAGGATCGCGGCCTGGGCCTGGGCCTGGCGATCGTCGAGAAGATTGCCGGCATCCTCGGGCATCGCATTCATGTGCGTTCGTGGCCGGGCCGGGGCTCGATGTTCTCGGTCGAAGTACCGTTGAGCGCCACCGCGCCCAAGCCGCAGCCGGCGTTGCAGATGAGCGAGCCGATGCTGGAGCGCCTGCGTGGAGCGCGGATTTGGGTGCTGGACAATGACGCGACCATCTGTGCCGGCATGCGCACCTTGCTGGAGGGGTGGGGGTGTCGGGTGGTGACGGCGCTGTCGGAGGAGGACCTGGCGCGGCAAGTGGACAACGACCACGCCAAGGCCGACCTGCTGATCGCCGACTACCACCTGGACAACGATCGCAACGGTGTCGACGCCGTGGCCCGGATCAATGCCCGGCGCGCGTCACCGATTCCGGCGATGATGATCACGGCCAACTACAGCAACGAACTCAAACAGCAGATCCGCGAACTGGGGCACACCCTGATGCACAAACCGGTGCGGCCGATGAAGCTCAAGACCGCGATGAGTCATTTGCTTGGCCGGCCTTGAGGTGGGTGGCGCTTGAACTGACGTCATCGCGAGCAAGCTCGCTCCCACAGGGACTGCATCGTACCTGTGGGAGCGAGCTTGCTCCGGGCGGCGATCCGACGATGGCAGCGCTGCGGTCTTGAATCAACGCCGCAGATAAGACCCGAAATCAATATCCCCGGCACTCAGGATCGCCTGCACCCGGTTGTGCACGTTGAGCTTGCGCAGGATCGCCGAGACGTGGGCCTTGACCGTGGTCTCGGCGATTTCCAGGGTGTAGGCGATCTGCTTGTTCGATTCGCCCTTGGTCATGCGTTCCAGTACCTGCAGTTGCTTGCGGGTCAGGGCCTGGAGCAGTTCGGGCGGGAAGCTCGGGGTGTCGTTCCGCCGGTGGGTGCTGCTTTTGGCGGTGCGGATGATGTCCGGGGGCAGGTAGACATTGCCGTTGAGAATCTGCTGGATGGCATCGGTCATCTGGGTGCGGGGTGAAGACTTGGTGATAAAGCCCACCGCGCCGTAGGTGATGGCTTGCAGCACGATCTGTTTGTCCTGCTCGGCGGAGACAATCACCACCGGAATGGTCGGTGCCTCGTTACGCAAGTTGATCAGGCCATTGAGCCCGTGCATGCCGGGCATGTTCAGGTCGAGCAGGATCAGGTCCAGATCGTCGTGTTCCTGGGTCAGGGCCAGGGCGCTGTCCAGGTCAGCGGTTTCCATCACTTCGCTGCCGGCAAAACCGTCGCTGATGACGTTGTGGATGGCTTCGCGAAACAGCGGGTGATCGTCGGCAATCAGAATTTTGTACATGGCCTTTCACCTCATTATTTTGATTATGGTGTGGCAACAACACGCACGCGTAAAGCTCAGGGAAAGGGTTCGGGCCGGGCGGGCGAAACCGGCAGGTTGGCCGCTTGCCAGGCGTCCAGGCCATCGCGATACCAATACAGCGTCTTATAGCCCATGGTGGCTGCGCGCTTGACCGCATTCCAGCTCAACCAGCAGTCGGAGCGGCAATAGAAGACCAGCGGTTGCGTCGGGTCGCCGGCGGTCAGCTTTTTCAGGTTGGCGGCGAAATAGTCCTGCCATTGCGGCGTCAGGTCACCGTCCCCGGTATTGGCCAGCCAATGGCTGCCGGGCAGGTTTTCATGGGGCTGGTCCTCGATGAATTGCCCTTGCAGCCACTGACGGCGGTAGACGTCGATCAGCACCGGGCGTGGGGGTTGGTTGAGCAGGGTTTGCAGGGCGGGGGTGTCGATGATGGTTGCGCCTTGCAGCTGGTCGGGTGTCGGGCTGCGGTACAGGCCGATGCGATAGCCGTCGGTGGAGAACAGCGCTGTGTCGGCCTGCGCGGTACTCAGCAGCAGGCCCAGCGACAGGGCGGCGAAAGCAGGGCGCAATAGGCAACGTCGGGCACGCGGCATGGGTTCAGTCCTTATAGTTATGGACCTATTACATGCCAGTCGGGGGGCTTTGGGAATGCGACGATAGACAGGGAAACCAGTACTAAAGTAGTAATTTCACCCTGTTCAATGAAGATCCTCCTGTGGGGTAATCAGCTGGCTTTGCGCAGGGCCGCATGCTGCGGGTTGAAGGTCAGTACGGCGAGAAACGCGAACAGCAGTGTCAGCCCCGTGCACACCGCCAGCGCCAGCGGATTGAAGCGTTCATACAGGGCGAAACGCACCAGCTCCACCGCATGGGTAAAGGGATTCACCGCGCATAGCCAATACAGCCACTCGCTGGCCTCGCGCATCTTCCACAGCGGATACAGCGCGGACGACAGGAAAAACAGCGGGAAGATCACGAAATTCATCACCCCGGCAAAGTTCTCCAGCTGGCGGATCGCGTTCGACAGCAGCAGGCCCAGTGCGCTGAGCATCAACGCCACCAGCAGCAGGGCCGGCAACGCCAGCAACAGCCCCATGGCCGGTGGCCGC
Organism: Pseudomonas sp. P4_C3; assembly: GCF_056402075.1. Classification (NCBI taxonomy): domain Bacteria; kingdom Pseudomonadati; phylum Pseudomonadota; class Gammaproteobacteria; order Pseudomonadales; family Pseudomonadaceae; genus Pseudomonas; species Pseudomonas sp. P4_C3. The sequence goes on along the minus strand of NZ_JBFUIC010000087.1, from coordinate 8,000 downwards.
ACGCCGTAGACCCAGGCAATCGCCAGGAACGCATACACCTGCAACAGCGAAATCAGCGACGTGGCCAACAGTTTGCTGCACAGCAGAAAGGTGCGGGGCAGGGGGCTGGTCAGCAGCACGCGCATGCTGCCCATCTCGCGGTCGTAGACCATCGACAGTGAGCCCTGCATGCCGTTGAACAGCAGGATCATGCAGGCCAGGCCGGGAATGATGTAGACCTCGTACGGTATGTAGGTGTCGTAGGGTTCGATGATTGCGATCCCCAGCGCTGCGCGAAAACCGGCGGCGAACACCAGCAGCCACAGCAGCGGCCGCACCAGGGCGCTGAGAAACCGCGTGCGTTGCAGCACAAAGCGCAGCCATTCGCGCAGCACGATACCGCTAAAGCATTGCCAGTAAGCGTTCATCGGGCAGCTCCTGATGTTGTCAGGCGGGTGAAGGCCGAACCGAGGTCACCGCCGTGTTCCAGGCTCAGGGCATCGGCCTGTCCGCTGGCCACCAGCCGGCCTTGATGCAGGATCAACAAGTCATCGCTGGGCTGCACCTCGTCGAGCAGGTGGGTGGTCCAGAGCACGCTGATGCGCTCCTCGCGACACAGGCTGCGGATGTGCTGGTTGAGCGCCAGGCGACTCGCCGGGTCGAGGCCGACACTGGCTTCATCGAGCAGCAACAGGCGCGGCTCGTGCAACAGGGCGCGGGCAATTTCCACCCGGCGGCGATGGCCGCCATTGAGTTCACGCACCCGTTCGCGACGGCGGTCGGTCAGGGCCTGGCGGTCCAGTTCGGCGTCGACCCGAAGGTCGGTCTGACGCCGGGACAGGCCATGCAATGCGGCGTGATAGCGCAGGTTCTGCTCGACGCTGAGGTCCAGGTCCAGGGTGCTTTGCTGGAACACCACGCCCAATTGCCTGAGTGCCGGGCGTGCGGCGCTGCGCAATGAATTGCCACCGACGCGGATCTCGCCGTGCTGCAGATCATAGAGCCGGGTCAGCAGGGCAATCAGGGTCGACTTGCCGGCGCCATTTGGCCCCAGCAGCGCGGCGAAACGCCCGGGTTCCAGGCTGAAACTCACCTTGCGCAATGCCTCTCGAGCACCGTAGACGAAACTCAGGTCGCTGACTTCAAGGGCGTTCATGGCGTCACCACCACGCCCCAGGGATAGCGCCCGACCTTCACCGATTTGCTGACCTTGAGGCTGTCGACATCGATCACCGAGACATCGCCGCTGACGCCGTTGGTGGCCAGCAATTGCTTCTGATCCGGGGTGAACGCCATCTGCCAGACCCGTCGACCCACCAGCAGGTAATCGAGAATCTCGAAGGTTTTGGCATCGATCACCGCCACATGATTTGCCGGGCCCAGTGCAACGAAGCCGTACTTGCCATCGGCGCTGAGCTTGATGCCGACCGGCTGGACTTTGTCCGGGTGCACGCCCTTGATCTGGAAGTTCAGGGTCTTGAGCACGGTGCGGCTGGCCACATCGAGAATGGTCACGGTGCCGCCGATTTCCGCCGAGGCCCAGAGCCGGGCGCCATCGGGGGAGAACTCGACGAAGCGCGGGCGCTGGTCCACCAGGGTGCTGTCGGCCAGGGTCTGGGTGCCGGTGTCGATCCAGTGCAGCATGTTGGTGGTCTCGCTGGTGTTGACCGCCCATTTGCCGTCGGGGCTCACCGCCATGCCTTCGGGTTCGACACCGACGTTGATCTGGCCGAGTACCTTGGAGGTCTCGGTGTCGATCACTGTGACCAGCGCATCGTCTTCGTTGGAGACGTACAACCAGCGATTGTTCGGGTGCAGGGCGAATTGCTCGGGGTCTTTGCCCGAGGGCAGTTCCTTGATGATCTTGCGCGTGGCCACGTCCATCACCTGGACCCGGTCCGAGTCACTGGCGCAGATGTACAGCAGCTTGCTGTCATGGGACAGCAGCAGGCCGCGGGGGCGCTGGCCGACGGGCAGGGTGTCGGTGACTTGCAGGGTCTGCAGGTCGATCAGGCTCAGGCTGTTGTCCTTTTCGTTGGAGACCCAGGCAGTGCTGGCAACGGCATGGCCAGCGGCGAGCAGCATGACCCAGGAAAGTAGGGAGCGGCAGAGCAGGGTGCGGCGCATGGCGGATTCCTTGTTGTTGTGATGATCGGATCAGGGAAAGCGGCAGCTGACCTCGGGCTTGTCGTAACCCAGACTGTCCATCTCGTTGAACGGGTGCAGAAAGCCATCCTGGGGTGAGGTGCTGACCAGCGCCCGGGGCTGGACAATGGGAATCGGCTGGCGCAACTGGCCGTTCCACGGCCGGTAGCTGAGCTTGCGGCCCTTGAAACCGTCGAGGGGCAACTGGTCGCTGATTTCCAGCGTACGGATCGCCATCGGCTCGGCCTGGCGCAGTTTGCTCACGGCGCTGGCGATACTGCGCACGGCCATCCAGGCGGCGAAATCGCGGTCATTCATCCAGCGCCCGGTCAGGGCTTCAAAGCGCTTTTGCAGCTGCGCGGCACCGTAGGTTTCCACGGTCTTGTGCCAGCCCACCGGGGTCAGGCCCTGGGTGCCGGCGACCGGGCGCGGGTACCAGGTCTGGTAGGGCACGTATTCACCGAAGTCGCCGCGTTCATCGGCCACCAGTACCACGTCGTACTCGGCGGTCTGGGTGAACAGCGGCATGTCGGCCTGGGCGCTGCGTCGCTGGTCGTTGTCGAAGCTCCAGGTTTTTTCCGCCACCAGTTGCAAGCCGAAGCGCTTGGCGGCGCGGCGCAGGGCGGCGGCATAGGCTTGATCGTCCGGCGTCGGGCCGACAATCAGCAGCGCTCGCTGCCATTTGCGCAGCACCAGAAACTGCGCCAGTGCATCGGCGAGCATCGCCCGGCTCGGCAAGGTGTGCAGCACGTTCGGCAGGCAATCGGAGGTGCGCAAGTTGTCGTCCGGGCTGCCGGCGTTGAACAGCAGGCTGTCGGGCAGTGCGGCACTGAGTTGGCGCAGGCTGGTGGCAGGTGCGTTCACCACGAACAGGCGCAGGCCTTGTTCATGCTGCACCTTTGCCGCTTCGAGCAAGGCCTCGGGGCTGTCGACACTGGCGCTGAACAGACTGTAGCCGTGGTTGAGAAAACGCCCGGTGCTGTTGCTGTCGGTGATCGCCAGTTCGGCACCGCGCAGCCCGGCATCGGTGGGCTCGGGGATGACGTTCGACAGCAACGGGCCTGGGTCGGGGCGATAACCCAGATAGCCGATGCGCACCTGCAAAGGTGCATCCGCCGCCTGGCTCTGGGTGGCCAGGCCGGCGGCGCAGGCAATCGCCAGCAGGTAGATCAGGGCGTAAGGGGCAAGCTGGCGCATAGGGCACTCCATTACAGGTAGCGCCAGCTTAGGTAGCCCGTGATGGTGAGGAAATATGCAGAAAGTACCGGTGGTGTCCATCCAGCGCCTTACTACCAAGGGACTAGCTGGCGACCACCAAAGCAGCATGGGGTGAGCGCGATGCCGTTTCTAAGATGGCTGCCATAGCCTCTGCCAAGAGGTTTTGCGTGCAATCCAGAGGGCATAACAATGACAACAAAACGCAACGCCTTGCTCGTGACCGGGCTATTGGCCGGTCTTATCAGCGCAGGTTCCGCCTGGGCCCACGGCAACGTGGTGCCACAGGCCGTGGCGACCCCGGGGCTGACCCCGATCAAGGACGCCGGTGTGCAACTCGATGCCGATGGCTGGGCCGCGGTGAACCCGTATCGCACCGCTGCGGAACACGACAAGGCAGTGGAAATCGGTGCCTCGGCCTACACCCAGAATTGCGCGGCCTGTCATGGCCTGGAAGCCAAGTCCGGCGGTATCGCCCCTGACTTGCGCATGCTCGATGTCGGCGAGGCGGGCGATGAATGGTTCGCCGAACGGGTGCGCCATGGCGCGGTGCGCGACGGTCGGGTGTACATGCCGAAGATGGCCGACTACCTGAGCCAGGAAGCCCTGTGGGCGGTGCGCACTTATCTGGACACTGTGCACGTCGAGGAGTGACCCATGCGCCTGCTCGCGGTGTTGATCGGCGCTCTGTGGCTGTGCTGCCAGCCGGCGCAGGCGCAGGTTCGCAACTACGACGAAATGATCGCCGCCGGGGAGCTGAAGGTGGCGGTCTACAAGGACTTCGCCCCCTACAGCTTTGAAAGCGCCGGAAAGCCCCAGGGTGTCGATGTCGAACTCGCCGAAGCCTTGGCCAAGGCGCTCGGCGTGCGCCTGACGCTGATCTGGGCGCCGGCGGGAGAAAAGCTTGATGACGACCTGCGCGATTACATCTGGCGTGCCAGTGCCTTGCACAACCAGCAACTGGCCGACCTGATGATGCGCGTGCCCTATGACCGTGACTACGCGCAGAAGCGCAACGAGTTCGGCGAACTGGAAAATGGCCACGTGGTGATGTTCGGTCCGTACCAGAACGAACAATGGCAGGTGGCCTATGACCGTCGGCGGCTGGACAAGGTCGCCAGCGTCGCGGTGTTCGAGCAACACCCGATTGGTGTCGAAGTCGACAGCATACCGTCGTTCTACCTGACCTCGGTGTTCAACGGCATGCTCGCCGGCAAGACCCATCACTATCCCGGCGTGCCCCAGGCGTTTGCCGCGATGAAGGCCGGTGAGGTCGACGCGGTGATGGCCATGCGCGGCGAGATCGACTGGCAAGTGCATGAAGCGGCCGACCCGCAAGTGGCACTGGCTGAGAACGCCTATCCGAACATGGGCAAGCAGCTCTGGGAGATCGGCATGGCGGTGCACGAAAGCAACCGTCAACTGGCCTATGCCGTGGAAGAGGCGCTCGAAGGCCTGATTCGCGAGGGCGCGGTGAAGACCATCTACGGCCATTACGGCCTGCGTTACGACGTGCCCGAGATGTATCAATAAGGAGCAGGCGATGAAATGGCGAAGGAGTTGTCTGTTGGCCTGCTGGTTAAGCCTGGCGGCACAGGCCGCCGAAATCGATCCCGGCAAAGACCCGGTGCCATCGGTGATGTGGACGTTCTATCACCAGCAGTTTCTTGGCAATGCGCCGTTCGTTTTCGATGATCGGGTCAAGTTGCTGGCGCCGCCGTTTGCCGAAGATGCCCGGCAGGTGCCGCTGGAAATCGACGCCCGGGCGTTCAACGGCGAGGTGGTGAAAATCCTCGCCTGGGCCGAGCTGAACCCTTTGCCGAAAATCGTCGACTTCCAGCCGCTGAATTCGGTTTTGCCCTGGTTGTCGTTGCGCATTCGCATCGAACAGGCCACCCCCTTGCGGGCGGCGGTGTTGACCCGTGACGGCCTGTGGCATGTCGGCTCGACCCTGATCGACGCGGCAGGTGGCGGCTGCACTGCGCCGAGCGTGGTACGCAGCCAGCCGGGCTGGGAGGAACACATCGGCGAAGTGCTCGGCGGGCGTTATCCCCGGGGCGAGTTCAGCCGTTTGCGTTTGCAGGTGGCCCATCCCATGGACAACGGCATGGTCAGTGGCATCCCGGAATTCTTCATCAACCATGCCGAGTTGCGTGACCGTAGCGAGCAAGTGCTGGCCCGGCTGGAGCTGTTTCCCGCGGTCAGTGAAAACCCCAACCTGGCCTTCGACATCGAAGGGGCAGGGCAAACGCGCCTGCTGCTACGGGACAACAGCGGCAATGAGTTCGATGCGTCGATCCTCTGACCTCAAGGAGCGTGACCCCAAGGAGCGTGGCATGCGCTGGATCCTGTTGATGGTGTTAAGCGTCAGTCTGCCGGCCCTGGCCGATCTTGAATACTCACTCAAGCCCAGGCAGATCGCCCAGGACACCTGGCTGCTGGAAGGCAGCACCGATAACTTCGCCAAGGCCAACGGCGGCAACATCGTCAACACTGCGTTCATCGTCACCGAACGCGGTGTTGTGGTGATCGACAGCGGGCCGTCCAGGCGTTACGGCGACGCGATGCGCAAGGCCATTGCCGCCACCACCGACAAGCCGGTGATCCAGGTGCTGCTGACCCACCACCACCCGGACCATGTGCTGGGCAATCAAGCCTTCAGCGACGTGCCGATCGGCGCCTTGGCCGGCACCACCGAGCTGTTGCACCGGCAAGGCGATGCCATGGCCGAAAATATGTACCGCATGGTCGGCGACTGGATGCGTGGCACCGAAGTGTTGTTGCCGACTCAGACGCTGACACCCGGCGTGAAAAGTTTTGGGAATCACGATTTGCGTCTGCTGAGCCTGGGTGGGCATACGGGCGCGGATCTGGCTATTCTCGACCAGCACACCGGCGTGCTGTTTGCCGGGGACCTGGTGTTTTATCAACGGGCGCTGACCACGCCCAACAGTCCAGGGCTGTCAGTGTGGCTGGCGGACATCGCGACCCTGCAAGGCTTGCCCTGGACGCTGATCGTGCCGGGCCATGGGCCGGTGGCCAGTGATCGGCAACCCTTCGAGCAAATGCGCGATTACCTGACCTGGCTCGATCAGCTCATGCGCGACGGCGCCGCCAATGGCAGCGACATGGCCGAGATGATCCGCAGCCCCATCCCCGAACGCTTCGCCAGCATCAATTTGAGCCGCTACGAACTGATCCGCAGCGTCAGTCACCTGTACCCACGTTACGAGCGCGAGCGGATGACGCGGGTGGATTCCAACGCGCAAAAGTGAGCAAACACAGAACCCCTGTGGGAACACCCTGTGGGAGCGAGCTTGCTCGCGATGGCGTCGTATCAGCCGACATCAATGTTGACTGTCAGGACCTCATCGCGAGCAAGCTCGCTCCCACAGGGGACCTGTGTCTGGCACAAAATCCGCTACTCATCTCCTCCCACCCTGTACCAAGGAACTAGCAATCTCCTCATTGCGGGCAATTGTTGCCAGGGCGGCGGCGCCCAAGAATCTGCACCAGACCGGGAAAATTTTCCGGACATAACAAAAATCCGCAGAGGAAGCCGTCATGACCCAACCCGCACGTCGCCAGCCCTTCGTCTTGAGCCTGCTACTCAGTGCCATGCTGTTGTCCGGCCAGGCATTGGCCGGGGTTTCCGACCAGGACATTCTCCAGGACCCGAAGAACCCGGAACAGGTCGTGACCAACGGCCTCGGCGTTCAGGGTCAGCGCTACAGCCCGCTGGATATTCTCAACGTCGACAACGTCAAGGAGCTGCGACCGGCCTGGGCGTTTTCCTTCGGCGGTGAAAAACAGCGTGGCCAGCAGGCGCAGCCGATGGTCAAGGACGGCGTGATGTACATGACCGGTTCCTACTCGCGGGTGTTCGCCGTGGATGCGCGCACCGGCAAGAAACTCTGGCAATACGACGCGCGCCTGCCGGATGACATCCGCCCCTGCTGCGACGTGATCAATCGTGGCGTCGCGCTGTATGGCGACCTGGTGATTTTCGGCACCCTTGACGCCAAGCTCGTGGCGCTGAACAAGGACACCGGCAAGGTGGTGTGGAGCAAGAAAGTCGCCGACCACAAGGAAGGCTACTCGATCAGTGCCGCGCCGCTGGTGATCAACGGCAAGCTGATTACCGGCGTGGCCGGTGGCGAGTTCGGTGTGGTGGGCAAGATCGAGGCCTACGACCCGAAAAACGGTGATCTGCTGTGGACCCGGCCGACGGTCGAAGGCCATATGGGCTACGTCTACAAGGACGGCAAAGCGGTGGAGAACGGCATCTCCGGCGGCGAGGCGGGCAAGACCTGGCCGGGCGATCTGTGGAAAACCGGCGGCGCGGCCCCTTGGCTTGGCGGCTATTACGACCCGGAAACCAACCTGCTGCTGTTCGGTACCGGCAACCCGGCGCCGTGGAACTCGCACCTGCGCCCTGGCGACAACCTCTACTCCTCATCGCGCCTGGCACTCAACCCGGACGACGGCACCATCAAGTGGCACTTCCAGAGCACGCCCCACGACGGTTGGGACTACGACGGCGTGAACGAGCTGGTGTCGTTCAACTACAGCGAAGGCGGCAAGGAAATCAAGGCGGCGGCCACTGCCGACCGCAACGGCTTCTTCTACGTGCTGGACCGCACCAACGGCAAATTCATCCG
>NZ_JBFUIC010000086.1:0-19642 GCF_056402075.1 Pseudomonas sp. P4_C3 | reverse complement strand
GTGCCCGACCAGGTGAAACTGACCGCGGTCGTGTTGCAAATAGACACGCATTTGACAGTCGGACAAGGGGGCGTATCCCTCAGGCATGATCAAATCCATCGAGTCCATATCGACATCGACCATGGCTTCAGTCTCGTGGGTCTTCTGCAAGCGCTCTTCGGCATCTTCCAGACGGCGATGCAGAGGTCCGTCGACGTAGAAATGGACTTCCCCCATCGGGGTGGACTTTGGGGCGCCGCTGGTTTTGCACCAGCCTTCAATCGTCAGGGCACTCATGAGGAAACCTCCCATGTGGATTGCTGGACTCTGTAGCTATCGTTCCTGCTCAATGCCATCACTTATGTTTGATGACTGCACAAGGGCAGGGTTCATCCTTTGGGGCCGCTTCCGGTCGATCTCTGCCGTCCGTCATCAGAAAATGAGTATAGCTGGCAACCGAACCTCCTTTACCCACCTCACGGTACAAGCCGATGGCTCTATACTCCTTACTGACTTTACCGCCCGGACGGGTGGTATTTGTCTGCCCTGCCTGGACGTAAGTGGCGATGCTTTTGCATAACCAATGAACAACAGGAATAGGATGAAGAGGAAATGGCAATAGCAATTGTCTTGATACTAATCGTTATTGCATCAGTGCTATTCCACATACTAGCGCCTTGGCAGGCGACACCGGCAGCTTCCAACTGGGGCTCCATAGACACCACCCTGTTCATCACCCTGATCATTTGCGGGGTGTTTTTCATCGCCATCACGATATTTATGGCGGTAGCGGTGATGCGCTATCGTCACAAGGAGGGTGCCAGGGCGGCCTACCAGCCAGAAAATAAAAAGCTGGAATTATGGTTGATTATCGTTACCTCGGTAGGTATTGCCGGGATGTTGGCGCCAGGTCTGGTTGTTTACAACGACTTCGTCCGGGTGCCGAAAAATGCTTACGAACTTGAAGTGGTCGCCCAGCAGTGGCAGTGGGCCTTTCGTTTTCCCGGTCAAGACGCAAAGCTGGGCAGATCGGATATCAGGTTTATTGATTCCGCCAATCCCCTGGGCCTTGATCCCAAGGATCCTGCAGGGCAGGACGATGTGCTTGTAATCAATAATGAAGTTCGTCTTCCGCTCGATCGGCCGGTGAAAGTTTTACTGCGCGCTAAAGATGTTCTGCACGATTTCTATGTACCGCAAATTCGCAGCAAGATGGACATGGTGCCAGGGATGGTGTCGTACTTTTGGTTTACGCCGACTAAAACCGGAAAATATGACGTCCTTTGCGCTGAATATTGTGGCGTGGGTCATTACAACATGCGCGGCCATATGATCGTGGAAGAGCAGGGCGTCTTCGATCAATGGCTGAAAGGCCAGCCGACTTTTGCGCAGACATTGACGACAGCTGCCAAACCCGGTCGAGACAGCGTGCTGGAAAAAGGCCGCCAGTTGGTCGAACAACTCGGCTGCAAGGCCTGCCATAGCCAGGATGGCGGTGTCAGTCTCGGACCGGGATGGAAGGGGTTGTACGGCCGCACTGAACAGCTTGCCGATGGCACCAGTGTGCAGGTCGACGAGGCCTACCTGAAAGAGTCGATTCTCGATCCGAAGGCCCGACTGGTACAGGGCTACCCGCCGGTCATGGTGGCCTATACTCTCAAAGACGATGAGCTGGGTGCTGTCATCGCCCTGATCAAATCACTAGGTGCTGCGGGGCAAGTCGATGAACCTTCTACCGGCGAAGCGTCGAGCTCGGGTGAAGACCTGGTGGCGCAGGGACAGCGACTGGCCGGGTCGCTCGGCTGTCTGGCCTGCCACAGTGTCGATGGCAACAAGGGCGTCGGCCCCAGCTGGCTGGGCCTGTACGGCAAGACGGAAACCCTTGCCGACGATTCGAGCGTAAAGGTCGATGAGAGCTATATCAGAGATTCGGTTCTTCATCCCAATGCCAAAATCGTCAAGGGCTATGCAGCCGTCATGCCGGTATTGGCTCCGAGTGACGAGGAGCTGAATGCACTGATCGCTTTCATCAAATCCAAAGCGAATGCTGACGCTGATGCGAACAAGGCGGAGCCAGGGAAGTAGCCGTGAAACAGCCAGGAATACACTGAAACTTCGGCAGGAGGATGACGTGATGGCCTATGCGGAGCAAGCCGAAACAGAAGCACTGCACGAGCCCAAAAGTTTCCTGACCAAATACATCTGGAGTCAGGACCACAAGGTCATAGCCATTCAATATTCGTTGACGGCCATCTTCGTGGGGCTTATCGCTCTGGTGTTGTCCGGCTTGATGCGCATGCAGATAGGCTTCCCCGGTAGTTTAGCGTTCATGGATGCCAGTACTTATTATCAGGCGATGACCATGCACGGCATGATCATGGTCATTTACTTGCTGACGGCCTTGTTTCTAGGCGGCTTCGGCAACTATCTGATCCCGCTGATGGTGGGCGCCCGCGACATGGTCTTCCCCTACGTCAACATGCTCAGCTACTGGTTTTACCTGGTGGCGGTACTGGTGTTGCTCAGCAGTTTTTTTGTCCCTGGCGGCCCCACAGGTTCCGGCTGGACGCTCTATCCGCCACAGTCCATTTCCCAGGGGACACCGGGGGTCGAGTGGGGCATTGTCCTGATGCTCGTCTCACTGGCGATTTTCATTGTCGCGGCCACCATGGGCGGGTTGAACTACGTCACCACGGTGTTGCAGGCGCGCACGCACGGCATGACATTGTTTCGCATGCCACTCTCGGTATGGGGCATCTTCATGGCCTCGATCATGGCCTTGCTGGCCTTCCCGGCGTTGTTTGTCAGTGCGGTCATGATGCTGTTCGACAAGCTGTTGGGCACCAGCTTCTTCATGCCGGCGATGGTCTCGCTGGGGCAGCACCTCGATCACCAGGGTGGCAGCCCGATACTGTTCCAGCACCTGTTCTGGTTCTTCGGCCACCCGGAGGTCTACATCGTTGCTCTCCCTGCGTTTGGCCTGGTCTCCGACTTGATCAGCACCCATGCACGTAAAAACATCTTCGGCTACCGAATGATGGTGTGGGCCATTATTGCGATTGGCGTACTCAGCTTTGTGGTCTGGGCGCACCATATGTATGTCAGCGGAATGAACCCGTACTTCGGCTTTTTCTTCGCCGTCACCACTTTGATCATCGCGGTGCCGACTGCGCTGAAAGTCTACAACTGGGTGCTGACCCTGTGGCAGGGCGACATCCATCTGACCGTGCCGATGCTGTTTGCCCTGGCCTTTATCGTCACCTTCCTGGTCGGCGGTCTGACCGGGTTGTTTCTCGGCAATGTGATCGTGGATATTCCGCTCTCGGACACCTATTTCGTCGTAGCCCATTTTCATATGGTCATGGGGGTTGCACCGGTCCTGGTGGTGTTCGGCGGCATTTATCACTGGTTCCCGAAAATCACCGGGCGGATGTGGAACGACACCCTGGGCAAGCTGCATTTCTGGATTACCTTTCTGGGCACCTACGCCATCTTCTTCCCCATGCACTACCTGGGTTTCCAGGGCATGCCACGTCGCTACTACGCCTATGAAAACTACGCGTTCATCCCGCAGTCCGCTCAAGACTTGAATGCCTTCATTACGGTAGTCGCATTGACTGTCGGCGTTTCCCAGTTGCTGTTCCTGTTCAACCTGACCTGGAGTGCGTTCAAGGGCAAACCCGCAGGCAGTAATCCCTGGGGCGCGGCCAGTCTGGAATGGCAAACGCCGAACACCCCGCCGATACACGGTAACTGGGGAGAGAAGCTGCCGGTCGTGCATCGCTGGGCCTATGACTACAGTGTGCCGGGGATAGAGCAGGATTTCGTGCCGCAAACAGTCTCGGCCGAGGAGTTGGAGCAAATGCGGCAACTCAGTGCCGGAACCAGGACAGCGGACGTTAAAACATGAACAGACTGCTATTGAGAAACGCCGATGGCGCAGACCCCGGCGGCAGTTGGAATCGCGACCCTGAGGGTATTCAGGCCGCCGAGGGTGCCGATAGAAGGCAAACCGCAAGGGTAGGCCTGCGCTTGTTTCTGGTGGTGGTGAGTTCGTTATTCTTCCTCTTCCTGATCGCCTTTGTCGCCCGTTCACAAATGGCCGACTGGCTACCCCTGACAGAGCCTTTGGCGCCGTTAGGCAATCTCCGACCGCTCTGGCTGAATTCGGCTTTTCTGGTATTGAGTTGCATCGCACTGCAGTGCTCGCGTATGGCCGCCCGAAAGGCTCTGCCGGGCGCAGCTGTCATTGGTTTTGCATTGGGGGGAGTCTTTGCCATTGCCTTTCTGGCGGGGCAACTCTGGGTCTGGCAGCAGTTTGTCGCCTGGGGCTACTTTGTCGCCAGCAATCCGGCCAACAGTTTCTTCTACCTGTTGACCGGCCTGCATGGGCTCCACCTGCTGGGCGGGCTGATCGCCTGGTGTTGGATCGTCGCTAAATTTCTGCGTCATGTGCCACTGGCACAACTCAGCGCCAGCGTAGAGCTCTGTGCCATCTATTGGCATTACTTGCTGGGCCTTTGGTTCGTGCTATTCGCGCTGCTGGCCAGCACCCCGCAAACCTATGAAGCCATCGCCAGATTCTGCGGCCTGAGGTGAACAGCCATGGCATTGCACCCGCAAGTCGAAGCCCAAGCCCAAGCCGAGATCAGTTCATCCAATCCACCAGGTTCGCCACCTGCGCCGGGATGGCAGGGCATCGCCAACGATTGGTCCTCGGATAAAGAGGCCTTCAAGCAGGTCCCCTGGGGCAAGGCGATGATGTGGATATTCCTGCTCAGCGATACTTTTATATTCACCTGTTTTCTGACCGGCTACATGTCGGTACGCATGACTATCACCACCGCCTGGCCGAACCCCAGTGAAGTGTTCGCGTTGACGATCGGCGGTAGGGAAATCCCGCTTATTCTGATCGCCATCATGACCTTTGTGCTGATCAGTAGCAGCGGCACCATGGCCATGGCCGTGAATTTCGCCTATCGCCGTGATCGTGCGAAAACCACGGCCCTGATGCTGGCGACCGCTGCCTTGGGGGTGACTTTCGTCGGCATGCAGGCATTTGAATGGACCAAGCTCATCGCAGAAGGGGTGCGTCCCTGGGGGAACCCCATGGGGGCGGCGCAATTTGGTGCCAGTTTTTTCATGATTACCGGTTTTCACGGACTGCATGTGTCAATCGGCGCCATCTACCTCAGCATTGTGGCGCTGAAAGTTTTGCGGGGAGATTATGAGCGCTCCGGAAACTATCAGAACGTCGAGATAGCTGGGCTTTACTGGCACTTCGTGGATTTGGTGTGGGTGTTTATTTTTGCTTTCTTCTATTTGTGGTAGAGGAGTGCGGGTGATGGCACATGCTCAGGGTCAGCAACATCCAATCAGTTTGTACCTTAAAATCTGGGGGTTGTTATTCGTCCTCAGCACGCTGTCGTACCTTGTCGACTATTTCCACTTCCATGGCTACCTTCGGTGGACGCTGATTATCACTTTCATGTTGTTGAAGGCAGGTTTAATTGTCTCCATCTTCATGCATATGGCATGGGAGCGGTTGGCCATGGTCTACGCCATATTGGTGCCACCTTTGTGTTTACTGGTGCTCGTCGGACTCATGGCCACCGAGGCAGACTATGTTTTCCTCAGCCGGGTCATTTCCTTTGGCCAATAAGCAGCTTTCGGATGGCCTTGAGTCTCCAGGCGTTAACCCGATATCACTCGCTTGAACTGATGCCATTTGTGCTGCCAGGCCACTGTCCAGTGCGGGGCTGCCGTTCCCGTGCCGGCGATCTGCAGCATTGGATGATGTTTGATTACCTGGTCCAATAGCGATTCTTGATCCGGCTCAACATCCACGAAGAAGATATGTTTGCCTTCGTTTACCACCTGCTTGAAATTGCGGAAGTGAGTGTTCGGTACCTGGAACCCAAAAAAGCCGCCTTCCCAGATGCAGAAGCCCAAAATAACAATGGCAAGGAAGATAACTGGCATCCAGCCTGCGGCGGATTCTGTCCAGCCCATCCAATAGGCGACACCCAGGACCAGTGCTGCGAGGGGCACACCGATCACCGCACCAATCTCACCAGAGTGAACAGCATCTTGCTCCATTAACGAGTTAACCTCGTGGAGGTGATGTTGTTCGACATCAGCAACTTTTTCACTGAGCACATGAATTTGTTCGGAATTGATGCCACTGGCTTCCAATTCATTTTCAACGGTTTCGAGATCGTTGAGATTGTCACTGATGTAATAGTGTCGATTCATGCCACACCTCCCAACTCGTGTTTGCTGTAGACCTCCTTTGTCCGGCAGCTGTTAACCAGGATTTACAGTCGGTACCTGTACCGTGGGGAACGTTGCATACTTCATGCAATCTGAAAAAAAGTATAGCACTCGCCAGCATGCGGACCGGTCGCTAATTGATCTGCACAATGACCGGACCTTCCGTTACGATCGGCGGGTTCGCGTGGATACTCGAGGTGTTTTTCTGAATCCAGTCACGCGCTACTTTCAAGCTCGCATCACTGCCGGCCTTGTCTATGCAAACAGTGATCGACGTACCACCGTCACCCGTATTCAGCAATGTGTAGCTTACGAGGCCAGGCACTGTCCGCAAGGTAGCTTCGATGTCGTCTTTGCGCTTTTCCAGAAGCTCGAAAAGTTGCTTTGCTCCCGTACCCAGGTAGGTTCTTATCACCGCGTACATAGTCGTCTCCTTTGGGAGTACCGTCTTGATGCCCATCCAGATCCGTTGATGGCCGCAATCACACAAGTTTCAACTCGCCCTGATTTATTAAGCTTAGCCAAACGCCGGCGACAACCGAAATGCAACGACCACCGGCCCATCGCAAACATCAAACCCGGCGCTAACTGAACCTTGAACATTGACGCAATTGCGCCGGGCTCACGCCAAGGCGTTGCTTGAAGGTGGTCGCCATGTGTGCCTGGGAGTTGAAACCGCAGGCGTAGGCGATCTCCGTCAGCGTGGCAGTCGAATCGCGCATCAGGGCTCGGGCCCTGGCGAGGCGTCGGTCGATCAGGTAACCGTGCGGGCTTTTGCCTGTGGAGTTTTTGAAGGCCCGCATGAAATAGCCTTCGGACAATCCAAGCAGCCCCGCCATCGCCGGTACGCTCAACGGGCCATCGAGGCCAGCATCAATGAACTCATCGAGCAAGCGCATCCGGTAACCGGTTATCGAGCCATGGGCCGGTGACAGCACTGCTTCGCTACTCGTCGCCCGCGCAGACAATGCCAGTGCCCAGGCCTCCCAATCGTCCTCCACGCAAGCGTGCAACAGCGCGGCGCGCATTCGCCGTGCGAGGGCAGTGGCCTGCCGGTCGATGCGATTGTTGAAGGCACGATCCCCGACCAACGCAATACCGTCGGTGCGCATCACCCGCAGGTATTCACCGCCCGTGGGTGATTCGGACAACACGTCACACCCGACGGGAACGAACGCCAGGCCGTTGGGCACGGCATCGAAAGGGCGTATTCGGTCACTGCCGATAGCGTGCAGGCCTCGCTGGCTGTCGAAGGCAAAGCCGATTCCCGCCTGGGTCGCCACATAGCGGGTCGCGTAGGCACAGCCGGGGAGCAATTCGATCGCCCAGGGGCCGGCCTCGATACGGCGGACCGGTTCGGACAGGAGTGGTGGCGTCATGCGGTTTCGATAGCTCATGAACACCATAGTAGTGAAGAGGGGGGACAAAAGTCAGGTCAGTTTTCTGAAAGCCAGCGTACTGCGTCCGTGTCCAGACTGGGCAAAATCTCAGGGGGATCAATCATGCACAGACTGACTCGCGGCGATATCGAACAGGCCGCACGCAACGTTTACCAGGTCATGCCGGCCACCGCCCAATACCCTTGGCCGTTGCTGGCTCGGCGGTTGGGTTGCACGGTGTGGGTCAAGCACGAAAATCACACGCCTACCGGTGCTTTCAAAGTGCGCGGCGGTATTACCTTCATGCACTGGCTCAAACGCGAGCACCCAGACGCGAAAGGCATTGTCAGCGCTACCCGCGGCAACCATGGCCAGAGCCTCGCGCTGGCAGCTGGCGCACTGGGTTTGCGGGCGTTGATCGTAGTGCCGCAAGGTAACTCGGTAGAAAAGAACGACGCCA
Source organism: Pseudomonas sp. P4_C3 (assembly GCF_056402075.1). Taxonomy (NCBI): domain Bacteria; kingdom Pseudomonadati; phylum Pseudomonadota; class Gammaproteobacteria; order Pseudomonadales; family Pseudomonadaceae; genus Pseudomonas; species Pseudomonas sp. P4_C3. The sequence continues at coordinate 11,551 of NZ_JBFUIC010000086.1, read as the reverse complement.
TGCGCGGCTTTGGCGCTGAAGTGGTCGAATACGGGCGCGATTTCGATGAGGCCCGCGAAGAGGCTGCACGCCTTGCGCACGTGCATGACCTGTTCCTGGTCCCGCCGTTTCACACCGAGCTGGTCAAAGGCGTCGCCACTTATGCGCTGGAGCTGTTCAATGCGGCGCCGGACCTGGATACCGTATATGTACCGATTGGCTGTGGCTCGGGGATTTGCGGGGTGATCGCCGCCCGCGATGCGCTGGGACTGAGCACCCGGGTGGTGGGCGTGGTTTCCACGCAAGCGGCCGCCGCACAGTTGTCGTTTGACACTGGGGTCCTATGCGAAACCGCCTCGGCAACCACCTTTGCCGACGGTCTGGCCGTACGCAAGCCAGTGCCTGAGGCCTTTGCCGTCTACGCGCAAGGTGCGGAGCGGATCGTAGCGGTCAGTGACGCGCAGATTGCCGAGGCCATGCGCGTGTATTACACCGATACCCATAACCTCGCTGAAGGGGCCGGTGCGGCGGCGCTGGCAGCGCTCATTTCGGAGCGTGAAGCCATGTCGGGAAGAAGGGTGGGTGTGATTCTATCCGGCGGCAACGTCGACAGATCGGTGTATGCGCAAGTGATTGCGTGAAGGGGCAATGACCGTGGTCACATAAATTTGAAATGCACGGCGTTGCTCGACACAATCGCGCCCCGATCCGGCCAAAAGGCGCCGGACGTTTGTGGTGAAAAGGGGCCGCAGGTGAACGAACAGACATTGTCCATGCGCCTGGAGCGCGTGGCGGCGCATGTGCCAGCCGGCGCGCGCCTGGCCGATATCGGCTCGGATCACGGCTACCTGCCGGTGGCGCTGATGCGCCGTGGCGCCATCGCGGCGGCGGTGGCCGGCGAGGTGGCGTTGACGCCGTTCCGCTCGGCCGAACGCACCGTGCGCGAGAACGGCCTGGACCCGCAGATCACCGTGCGCCTGGCCAACGGCCTGGCGGCAATCGAGCCGGGAGACGGGATCACGGCGATCAGCATCTGCGGTATGGGCGGCGAAACGATCCGCGACATCCTCGACAGCGGCAAGACGTACCTGAGCGGTCAGGAGCGCCTGATCCTGCAACCCAACGGCGGCGAACAGCCACTGCGCCAATGGCTGATGGACAATGGCTACCGCATCCTCTGCGAGGAAGTGCTGCGGGAAAGTCGTTTCGACTATGAAATCATCGTCGCCGAGCGCGCCGGGCCGGTGATGTACACCGCCCAAGAGCTGTACTTCGGCCCATTGCAGATGCAGGCCCGCAGTCCGGCGTTCCTGCTCAAGTGGCAGCGCAAGTTGCGCCAGAAGCAGAAGACCCTGACCCACTTTGCCCGGGTGCAACAGGCCGTGCCCGAGGAAAGGGTGCAGGACATCGCGCGTCAGGCCCAGTGGATCACCCAGTTACTGGCCTGAGGAAGCGTGGGGGCAGGCGATGTGCATACAGCGCGATGGCGGCTTTTTTTCGGAATAAAACCGGAAACGATTCAGCTCCTTGGCTACGCCGGTTTCAGCCAAGGAGACAGGTACTCCCCGGTGTTGGATTTGGTACCGTTTGTCGAGCATCCTGCTCAAAAAGTGAACGATTTTGATAGGCTTCGCTCTGATGTTCCGGCAGACGGGATCCTTTGAGAGGTCGCGCTGCACTCACTAATAAAAAGGACGTATACCTCATCTGCATTGAATGGAATGCACATGGGGATTTTTTTTACCTGAGACCTGGAGTGATAGTATGCCGTCATCACTGACTCGCTGGGCGAGTCGCTCCCTCTTGTAATACCTAATTATTAAGTTGCTTCAATCATTGCGAACTTGATCTTGCAGGTGCGAATAAATAATTCGCATGCCTGGGGCATGGTCAATTTGCACTGCGGCTATAAGTGGAGATGTCATCTTGGATATTAATACAATGATCGGCCTGATCGGCCAGAAAGAATCCATGGAGTTTTTGCGTTTAGGTGTTGTTTACGTTCACCTGTTGGCTTGCTGCGTGGCGATTGGCCTGGTGTTTGCCAGCGATGCCGCAATGGTCAAGGATTTATGGAAAGGTCGTGTGTCGTCGGGGCACGATAATGAACATATGGCCAGTCTTCAGACGTCTGTTTCCAATGCGTTGATATTCTTGTGGATCACCGGAGCCGCGGTAATAGGCATTGATTATCTGGATAAAGGCATGAACTATTTTGCCAATCCAAAACTGCAAGCCAAAGTCATCATTGTATTGTTGCTGACGTTCAACGGCATGTTGTTGCACCGCTTTGTATTGCCGGCAATGCTCAAGGCCGGGTCGCTGCTTGATCTCAAGGTCAGTGTACGAATGTTTGCCCTGTTCTCTGGCGCACTGTCGGGCGTGTCCTGGCTGTATGCCGCCATGCTCGGTGTCGGTCGACCACTGGCCTGGAAATATTCGCTCACCGAGTTGCTGATGGCCTATCCGGTGTTGATCGTGCTCGGCTTTGCGATGATGGTGGCGCTGACTCAGTGGGCGCGCAAGCGCAACGAAGCAACGCCAGCTCAGGAGACTTCGTGGCTGTTTGCGGGTATTCCTGCGCTGCGCTGAGCTGACGAAAACCCAGGTAAAGACGGGTAAAACCGTTTGACCCTTTGAAACATCAGACCCCCTCCTGGCGAGGGGGTTTTTGTGCGTGTGGGAAACAGGAGGTCAAAGATAACCGGCTCGATTGGCCGGTTTTTTTTCGAGTGAAAGACATCCATTTCATTTCAGCGCCAACGACTTGATCGTCATGCGTGAAAGCGATCCGAAGCGCGTAACCAGAGGCCCCGTAGGGCCGGACGGTGAGAAGCCCATCATCGTTTCGACAAGGGGGGAGGGTAACTACCGCTCATCGCCAAGGCACAAAATAGGCTTTGACATCATTGGGGCTTTGGTTGAGTATTCATCTATCGCATGCGATCTAATCGAACGAGACAGGATGTAGCAACAACCCTTGCCGTTTGGAGACTCAGCCATGAACACCGGAAGCCGCCGCACAATGTTTATCTCGACCGCCCACGCTTCCCATGGCCAAAACGGCAACAACTGGATCATTGCACACGCCAATTGATGAACGTTGCTTTTTAAGCGCCATAAATATCGCATGCGATATAATCGCACGAAACATTAAATCCTGAGGAAGGCCCCATGAGCAAGATCGATAAAGTGCTGGCAACCGGCAAAACCCACACCACTCATAACAGCGCAGGCAACACCTCGCGCGGCCATAACGGCAACCTCGATATCGTGCTGTCGTCCCCTGGCAGCGACACACCGGCACACGTGCTCACCGCCGTCCAGCCGCACCCGAAAGCCGAGCAACTGTTCGCCGGAGCGTGGTCGGCTTGCTACATCGCAGCGGTGGGGCTGGCCGCCCTACAGATGAAGGTGACGCTGCCGACCGACACGGCCGTCGACATTGAAGTCGATCTGGGCCAGACCGGCGCGGCTTACTTCCTCCAGGCTCGACTGACTTTGCGTGTGCCGGGGCTGGATCATGGGGTGGCGACCGAGTTGGCCCACAACGCCGATGCAATCTGCCCGTATTCCAAGGCCACACGCGGCAACATTGATGTCGACATCAATGTCTTGACGGCATAACCCACGCCACGGCCGGCTCACCGGGGATCTCCCGGTGAGCCGGCCTTCAGTGTTTATGCGCACTTCCGATACCATCGCGTACGATGTAAAGTTTCAGTCTCGCCAGACTGACCCAAGAGTACGTCCATGAAAAACACCGACAAGACATCCGCCCTGGATCTCAAACTCTCCGATTTCCTGTGTTTTGCGGTCTATTCAACCAATCTGGCCTTCGGCAAGGCCTACAAGCCGATGCTCGAGCGGCTTGGCCTGACTTATACGCAATACATCACCCTGGTTGCGCTGTGGGAGGAAGACAACCAGACCGTTGGCAGCCTCGGCGAAAAGCTGTTTCTTGAATCCAATACCCTCACGCCGATCCTGAAGAAGCTGGAAGCGATGGGTTATCTGCTGCGCCAGCGCGACCCGGAAGACGAACGCCAGGTGCGGATCAGTCTCACCAGAGAGGGGCGAAAACTGCGCGAAGGCCTCACCGAAGATGGCTTCCCGCAAACCGGTCTTGACCCCGACGACTTCGTGCAAATGCAGAAGGCCATAGTGAAGTTACGGGGCAGTCTCATCCGGTCGACGAAAGACAGGGAGTAAGTCGTAGCGAGTCTAGTGAGTGGCCCCGGATTTGTGAGATGCACCAAATAACGGATCAGATCTGAGCGGCTCATTAAACCCGGGGGGCAATTGGGCTATCGGATGTTGTGCGGCGGTTGCACGGCAGGGCTGGCCCTCTGGTCTTGATACCCCCCGATTTCGGAGCGAGCCCCCCCACTAATGGGCGCGATTCCCCGGCAGAATTCGCACCTCCATTAGCTCAAGAATTTCAAGTTCTGAGCAATGTTTGCCGGGCTCTCAGGTCGGCCGATATGTTTTGTTACATCGATGGCAAGGTAATTGCTGAGTGAGCGTATCCCGACCGTGAAAGGTGCAGAGTCGGGATACTGTGGAGCTGTAAGTACCCCATTGAGTGATTGCACGTAACTAATACCCCTGGCTACTCAATAGAAGTGCTGCAGTCCTCCTCTGCAACCGTCCAGGGGAAATGCTTATGAGCCACTCCAGATACACGTGTGCGCGGGTAGCGCTGCTCGGATTGTGCTTTTTAGCCTGCCTGCTGACGGTAACGCTGATGGCGGCAGACGAACCTCAGGGCAATGACAATCAAAGTAACGAGAAGTGGCTGGAGCCGGCACGCTCCAAGCTCATGCATGTGACTGGCGCGATGCCGTTCTTTCCGCACCGGGCCAATACCCCCGGCAACCTGGTGTTGAATGTGAAGGACTTCGACAATGCCCAGGTATGTGGCGCTTGCCATACAGAGATCTACAAGCAGTGGCGCTCGTCGATGATGTCCCAGGCCTGGGATGAACCCATCTATCGGGCCTTGCTCAAGCGTGCGAGTTCGGCCACCGAGGGGAAGGTCGATAACTTCTGCACCGGCTGCCATACCCCGATCGGTCTCACGACCGGGCAGATCAATTCGCAAGTCAACCGCTCCTCGATTGAAGACAGCGCGAAGAATCATCCGATGCCAGGGGTCGATTGCGAGACCTGCCACAACATCAGTGCCCGCACGGGCCTCGATAACGGCGCCTATGTTCTGAGCCCTCGGGCACACGGTAAACCGACCAAGTTCGGCCCGCGCAAAGATGCCGTTTCGCCGTATCACGACACCGTATATTCCGCTCTGCACACACGCTCGGACTTTTGCGGCACCTGCCACAACGTCACGCATCCCTTCAGCAGCGTGGCGGTCGAGCGCACCTATGACGAATGGCAGGAGAGCACCTACAGCCTTAACGATGTCACCTGCCAGAGCTGCCATATGCCGGGTTTTGCGGGCAAGGCCGCGATCATGGGGCCAGACCGCGAAGAGGTCGCCTCGCATTGGTTCAGCGGAGCCAACGCCATGATGCTCAAGCATCTCGGTCAGGAAGAGGGCTCGCAACGCGCTCGCGACATGCTCGCGCGCGCAGCGGAAATAACCTTCCAGCAACCGCCGGCAGCCATCATTCCCGGGCAATACACCTCGGTAGCGGTCAAAGTTTCCAACGTCGGCGCCGGGCACAAGCTGCCGACCGGTTTTCCAGAGGGACGGGAGATGTGGATCGATTTCCGGGTGCTCGATGCCAGTGGTCGCGAGCTCTATCGACTGGGCTCGATCAAGGACGGCAAGACCGAGGACAACACGCGAAACTTCAAAGTGCACATCGGCGACAAGGACGGCAATCCATTGGATGTCGAGGTCTGGAATGCCACGCAGATTCTCTCGGACAACCGCATTCTGCCCAAGGGCTACGATATCGGGGAGTTCTCCTTCCTGGTGCCGGCCGACGCGGTCGGGCCGCTGACCCTGACGGCCGCACTGAACTACTGGCCGTTTTCGCAGAAGCTGGCCGACTACCTGCTCGGCAAGGACAAGGTGCAGGTGGAAATCACCCAGATGGCCAAAGTCACGCAGAGCGTACCCTTGTCACCGATCACTGCGTCCCGACGCTAGGGGGCGTTCTCAATTAGTTTGGCCGGGCCTGCTATCGAGCCGGGGTTGCATGTACCTGAGTGCAGGAGAGCGACAGTTGGTCGGATGAAAGATGGGGCCGGGTTTTATGAGGCTGTCTGTTTATTGACGTTTTTAATGGTGTTTTAAAACAATGGGTTGGCGTCTGAAAATCAGGGTTTTGTCATAATGAATGCTTGTTGACGATCGAGTTTTGTCCGACTTAAGTCTGATTTTCGAACACCTGGAGCCTGGGACATGCGACTGGCGACCGGCGGCGTCCCCGGTTCCCTGCTATTAATCAATGAGTGTTCGATTGCTGATCCTTTCGGGAGCGCGTCATGAATCCATCCATTCGCATCGGCATTGCCGACGATCATCCGATGTTGCGTGAGGGCGTTGCCAATACGTTGAGAAAACGGGCGGATCTGCAGGTCGTGGATCAGGGCGCCAATGCGCAAGATGCCATGGATATTGCCCGCAAGATCCGTCCGGATGTGATGTTGATGGACGTCAATATGCCGGGCGATGTGTTCGCCGCGGTACGGTTCATTTCCACTCAACTGTCGAATGTGAAGGTACTGATGCTGACGGTTTCAGAATCCGAAGACGACGCCTTTTTGGCACTGGAGGCCGGCGCGCGCGGGTATGTGTTGAAAGGAGTCAGCGGACCGGAACTGATCCTGGCTATCAGGTCGGTTGCCAGGGGTGAGACGTATATCACCCCCGAGTTCGCCAACAAACTGCTGAGTAACGACAAGAAGCACGAAGCGCAAATTCACACGGTTGATCTGACCCATCGCGAGGAGGAGGTCATTCGTGAAGTTTCAAAGGGGCTGACCAATAGGGAGGTTGCGACAAAGCTGATGATCRGCGAAAAAACCGTCAAGCACCACATGGGCTGCGTGATGCAGAAACTGCACGCCCGAAATCGTGTCGAAGCGGTCACGGCTCTACGGCATTACAGGGAGCGCGAAGCGGTCGGGCGACTTCACACCGGCGCAGCAAAAACACGAATGGATGCCGGAACGCCCCCTAGAGTTTGAACTGTGCATTGACCGACGTACCAGAGACGCTGGAGTCGATGCTGAACAACCCGCCCAGAGATTCAATGCGATAACGCAAACCGGCGAGCCCCAATCGGGTTCTGCCGGATGCCCCTTGCAGCATGGCGTCTGCCGCCATGCCCGGACCACTGTCCCTGACGCTGATGTTCAATACTTCATCAATGTATTGCGCCTGGATGACCTGACCCTCGCCGTTGGCATGCATGTAAGCGTTGTTGAGGGCTTCTTGCACAAAACGGTACAAACAGAGTTTGAGCGGCAGTGGCGCGGTCTCCGGTAGCAGTCCCAGGGTTAATGTGACCTTGGTGCCAGTGCGTTGCTCGTGCCGTTGCGCCACCAGTTGCAACTCTTCCACCAGGTTCAATTCATTGATTTCCGGAAGTGCCAGGCCTCGCGATAAATCGCGGACCTCACGCAATGCGTCGGTGGCGGCGCCACGAATGGTTTCCAGCGACTCCTGATCGACAGCGGAACAGTTTTCGGCCAGGTCGTCGAGCCGGATCAGAATCAAGGTCAATAACTGCGCCGGCCCATCGTGCAGGTCTGCACCAATGCGCCTCAAGGTGAGTTCGTTGACATGGGAAAACTCCTGGGTAGCTGTCGCCATCTTGCGCTGGAGTTCGGCATTGCTGATGTGCAGACGGGTTTGCTCCTGCAGCCGTAAGCGCAGTGCCACTTGTTGTCGCTGGATGATCTTGTCACCGCGTCGCACGATGAAAAAAAGCAGCGTCAGCATTGCCAGTGTCGCGGCGCCAACGACCACCCATACCTGTTCCCGGACGCGATTGATCTCGCGCTTCAGACTATCGGCCTTTTCATAAAATTCGCCCACCGCGATGACTTTCCTGGTGCTTGAATCGCGCAGGGGCGCGTAGATCTCATAGAGCGGCACGTTGAGGTTGCGCTCGAACTCGTTCTCATCCTCGTTCAGCCCTTCAAGGTCGGTGACCACTTTGCCCTTGAGTGCTTCGGTGATCTCATCCATCGGGAATGTGTGGTTGGTGATGGCTTTATTCGTGCTGTAGACCACCGTGCCATCCGCCCGCCAGATCTTGATCGAGACAATGTGATGTTTGAGCGAACGACTTTCCGTGAGGTGGTCCAGAGACTGGACACTTGCCGCCGAGAGTTTGTTGTCCCGGCTCATCTCCTGCACATAGGGCTCCAGAAACGTATCCATGTACTGAGCGCCTGCTTCTGCTGCGCTATGTACCGCGGCACTTTCTATTCGAGCGCTCACCAGTTTGCCGACGAAGAACATGGTCAGTCCCAGGATCACCGAAGCGGCAATGACAAACTGGGTCGAGCGACTCAGATTGCGCACCTTGACCTTGATCCGCGTGCGCCAGATTCCATTGCGAACCGCATCGGAAACCGGGGCAGGCTCGACCAGCTCCTCAGTCTCCAGCGCGGTAAAAGTCGCGTTTTCTGATTCGGCTTTTGCATCTTTTGCCATCGACCTGGTTCCCTGATCATCGTGATAAGTCGGTTGGAGACCCTGCAACTCAACGGATATCTGGAGATTGGCTATGGGCGCCACGCCCATGACTGACAGTAGTTCACTGTATAGCGATCCGACAGCTTCACCGATGGATTACACACCACGGATGCTCAACCAGAACATCGTCAGTGCTGCTTGATGGCGGCGCCCGTGCGGCGGTAACCGAAACSTYTCGGTTACCGCCGCACGGCGATGTGTTGCGACGCGTACACCCGACCTATGTTCAGGCTTGCGCGGCGCTGACCTTGCCGGTGACCGTGGAATTTTTCCGAACCGCTTGATACAGCAGGCTGGAGACCATGAACCCGACAATGGCCAACAGGCTCATTAACGAGAACACGTAGTTGTAGCCTTGCTGACCCGGGAAATGGTCAAGGATTGCGCCGTAGATGACATAGGCAAACATGCCAGGCGCATAGCCGATCAGGCAACCAATGCCAAAGGCTGAACCGGTGATGTGCTGGGGAATGCCGACTTCACCCATGGGTGCCCAGAACACGCCGCGCATGGAAAAAACAATCAGCGCGAAGGAGAGGGTGGCTGCCATGCCCGCGTAGATGAAACCCGGGCTTTTCGGGATGAGCATGATGACGCCCATCAGCGGCAACAACGCCAGAAATGCCCATTTCAGATAGCGGCTGGAGCTCTTGAACTGCTTGTCGGCAATGAAGCCACCGGCGGGGCCGCCGAGGATCTTGAGAAAGTACTGGTTGATGATGCCATAGGCGCCCACCAGGGCGACGGGCAGTTCGTACATGTCCTTGAGGTAGGGAATGAAATAGGTCRGGCCGCAGTACACGATGTAGACCATGAACACGTTGAGGCTGACCAGCCAGATGCCCGGCACCTTGATGGCCTCGAGCAGGTTCGATAATCCGTTCTTCGGCTTGGCGGTCGACTGGGTATTGCCGCTCTTGAGCAGCAGCCAGGTCAGGGTCCCGGCAAGAATGTCGATGACCGAATAGAAAAGGACCGCCGACTTCAGACCGTTTTCACCGGAGCCCATGGCGACGAACACGCCCAGCGCTGAGAAGGCGACCAGGGTATCGATGACGCCGCGCCCGCCTTCGAGCAGGCCGAACAGTCGCCCCTGTTCTTTATCGTCACCCAGGTTGCGGATGGCTTTGAGCAGCGAGGGCCAAAAGATGCAGTCGGCACATACGGCTAGCAGGCAGAACACAATCAGCAGATTGCTGAAGGGCGGAAAGGTCGCCAGGTAGAGCCCGAGGCTGCCGGTACCGATCAGGCCGAGGGGGATCAACTTGCGCGTGTCGTACCGGTCGGCGAGCATGCCACCCACCACGAACAGGGCGGTGGCGATGATGGCGTTGGCGCTCAGCAGCAGGCCGATTTCAGTGTGGGACAACCCCATGAACTCTTGCATGGGGATATAAAAGGCGTCTTTGAGATTCGCCAGCTTGTAGATGGTGCCGCCGCCGAGTATGAGAATCAGGAATCTGAGCCATTTGGCCTTGTCATGGGATGTCATTATTGTTCTCCAGGCTTGATTGGGAAGGCAGTGCCTGTCGGCACATCAGGTTCAGGCGTCAGCGCAATGGGCCAGGGTCAACTCGGCCAGGGTTCGGAACTCGGCCAGCAGACCTCGTACATAGGCGACCTGGTTGTTGGCCCAACGGTGTTCATCGGCCAGCATTCGTTCCAGCGAGAAGCCTTCCGGCAGCGCTGTTTCACTCATTTCCCGGTACGCAATGAACGGGTCGGCGGCTTCGTCCATCTGGCGGAACGCCGGGGCAACGTAGTGGTTTTCCTGCTCGAGAATGAAAGCGATCACTTGCACAGCTGATTCGCCGAGCATCAGCAGTTCGAACAACATGCGTGCGTTGGGCAGGTCGTCTTCGTCACAGCCCTGCAACACGCCGTAATGGCCGAATGCGTTTTGCTCGGGGACGATGCGCACACCCTTGAGGTGGGTCTGGCGTATGTGCGGCGCCAGGTTACGGAGCGCAGCAAGGGGCTGTTCGCAGGCATTGATCATGTTGCCGAAGTCGAACAGGGCGTGCAGGCGAGGGTGGTTCAGCCGGCTCAGCAGTTGCGCGATCTCGCCGCTCTTGAGTTCCTCATGCTGCTCGAAGTCGAAGAACAGGTCGTGCTCGTCTGCCTGCTGCGCAAGGTAGTGCAGGTCCGACTCGATCAGGTCCATGACCCGCGACAGCGCCCCTTCGTAGCGTGAGTAAACACGAATGTTGCGGGTGCCCAGCGCCTTGGCAATGGCGATCACTTGATCGACATCTTTTTTCAAGGTGCTGCTGATTTCCAGATGCACGTCCAGCCCGAGAGCATTGGCCTTGTCTGCAAACGCCTGAAGCTGCGCTGGCGTCATTTGACTGAGGCTGTTTTCCTCACCGTCGAGCAAGTGCAGGCTCAGCCCCTGCAGCTCGTGGCGATAGGCGAAGTCCAACAGGTCAGCAGGTGTCACGCGGCCGTGGGTCAGGTTGGTCAGCAAGGGGTAGGCATGGGCAAACAGGCGCAGTTGCCCAAGCCGGTCGAGCAACTGGCGGGCCAGTGCCTCAGTCAGTACGGGGGGAGCCCCGGCCCGGGCAGCCTTATGGCTGAGCAAGGCGTTGAATCGTTCCTGGATCTTATTGTTCATTCGAGTCGTTCCTGGTTCAGACGCCGGGTCTACCGGCGCAGCCTTTATCGCGCCAGTCAGGAACTCTCGATAGATCCATTATCAGTTAAATCATAAGACCACTTGCCTTGCGTCAAGTGGCCTGCTGCAGATAGCCCATCTTGCGCAAGGCCCGCGCAAGCGCTTCGACGCGTTCTTGGGCCTGGTCCTCAGGGGTACTGGCAAAGCCGATCAGTAGCGCCGGTGGCAAGACATGCTCCAGGCAGTAGTCACTCAGGGGATAGGTATGAATGCCATGC
>NZ_JBFUIC010000085.1:0-19653 GCF_056402075.1 Pseudomonas sp. P4_C3 | reverse complement strand
TCGTTGCGCAGCGAATCAACCCCTGTCGAAGACCTGCTGGCCGAAGTGCAGCGTTTCGACCCGCCGGTACAGAACACCCGCCGCTTCGTCGCCGCCCCCTGCGAGATTGACGGGGTGCAGCTGAAAGCCGCAGACGTGATCCTGGTGCTGCTGGCCTCGGCCAATCGCGACCCGCAGCTCAACGACAACCCCGACACCTTCCTGCTCGACCACCCGAACCGGCGCAGCTTCACCTTTGGTGCGGGGCGCCATCAATGTCCGGGGCAACGACTGGCGTTATGCATTGCTGGCGCCACCGTCCGGCAAATTCTGGCGATGAAGCCGGCACTGGATCGCCTGACCTGGCATTACCGCCCGTCCGTGAATGGACGGATTGCGCTGTTCAGTGACCGACCGAAAACCGCTCAAGCAGTGCGGTATTCGACGGTCAGGTGAGACAACTCACGGACCGGCGCCAAGCGTTCGCGTTGGCTAGCCAGCTTCAAGTCAATCATCCCGCGTCAGCACTTCCAGCAATTCAATTTCGAAGATCAGGTTCGAATTCGGCGTGATCTTGCCCATGGTGCGTTCGCCATAGGCCAGGTGCGCCGGCACCAGCAACTTGCGCTTGCCGCCGACCTGCATGCCCATGATGCCCAAATCCCAGCCCTTGATGACCCGCCCGGTGCCGATCACGCACTGGAAGGGTTTGCCACGGCTGTAGGAAGAGTCGAATTCGCTCCCGTCCTCCAGCCAGCCACGGTACTGGGTGGTGATCAGCGCGCCTTTGATGGCGGCTTTTCCGTCACCCACTTGCAGATCGATTACCTGAAGCTCGTCATTCATTGAATTCACTCGTATGCTCACTCGCCCTCAAGGGCCTGACGGGCGCCGTTTTCCCAGATTTGCTCTCGATTGGCAACCATTGCCGTCTCCGCGCGCGGCGTTTAAAGCTGTTTACTGAACTAAAATAATCAACAATTACCCGTACGGTTCACCGCCCTGAAGGCCACCCCCGAATGATCCTGCTCTGGACCAGCGTCATCCTTGGTTCAATGACGCTTACCCTGATCGTCGCGCTGGTCTGGCGCGAACGCTCGCTGCACAAGCGGCTGGCGGAGTATCGCGCGATCATCAACAGCCTGTCCGAAGGCCGGAGCATCCACCAGGATGACGACGCCGAGCGCTTCAAACGCAGCCAGTATTTCGCTCGTATCGGCACCTGGGATTGGGATGTCGACACCGACCGGTTGTACTGGTCAGATGCAATTTTCGGCATGTTCGGCTTCAAGATCGGCGAAGTGATGCCCTCTTACGCCCTGTTCTGCTCCTGCGTGCATCCGGACGACCGGCACAGGGTTCGGGCCGGCGAACTGCGTTGCCTGGAAACCGGCGAAAACCATGACGAGGAGTACCGCGTGGTCTGGCTCGACGGAACGATCCGCTGGCTGCGGGAAACCGGCAACGTGGTCAAGAATGACCACAACGAAACGATCAAGATGATGGGCGTGGTACGCGACATCACCGAAGAAAAGGCCTCGGCCAACTACCTCAAGCACCTGGCCCATTACGACCGGCTGACCGGCCTGCCCAATCGCCTGGTGCTCGAAGAGCGCCTGTCCGAAGCGCTGGAACAGGCACGCGCCGGTGCCACGCGGGTGGCGCTGGTGTTTGTCGACCTCAATGGTTTCAAGGCCATCAACGACCGCTATGGTCATGCGGCGGGCGACCGGGTGCTGGTCACGACCGCCACACGGCTCAAGCGCATTCTGCGTGGCACCGACACCGTCGCCCGGATCGGCGGCGACGAATTCGTAGTCATCCTCCAGGACCTGCCCCAAGGTAAAAGCCTGCAAGACGAAGCGCGCACCATCTGCCAGAAAATCTTCGTCGAACTCTCCCCGCCCGTCACCATCGGCAACGACCAGCGCCACATCGGCACCAGCCTCGGCGTCGCCGTGTTCCCCGATCATGCGCCGAGCATCGACCGCTTGCTGCACATTGCCGACCTGGCGATGTATGAGGCCAAGCGCAGCGGGAACAATCAGTATCGGCTGGGCACCGAGAGCGTAGTGCGGGCACATAACGAATAGCGTTTCGTCGACGGGTGCCTGTACCGGTAACTGCACGAGCACGTCCACGAATGCATTGATCCACTTCACACATCAATGCATGCCAACTATGCAATTAACATATCGATCCCCCTGCTCCACTATCCGCCCCAATAAGAACCGTGCGCCGCGTCCAGGCAGCGCACGTCATAAAAGCGGTGGAGTATTTATCGATGACAGCCTCAATCCCGCGCGGACGCTCTCGCGCCAGTGCCATTTTCCGGGTCACCTCGGGCAACTTCCTCGAACAGTTCGACTTCTTCCTTTTTGGTTTCTATGCCACGCAAATCGCTGCCGTATTCTTTCCGGCCAGCAGCGAATTCGCCTCGCTGATGATGACCTTCGCAGTGTTCGGCGCAGGCTTTCTGATGCGTCCGTTGGGCGCGGTGGTGCTGGGTGCCTATATCGATGATGTGGGCCGACGCAAAGGGTTGATCGTGACTCTGTCGATCATGGCCAGCGGCACCATCCYGATTGTGCTGGTGCCCGGCTACGAAACCATCGGCTTGTTCGCCCCGGCCCTGGTGCTGATCGGGCGGCTGCTGCAGGGCTTTTCCGCCGGTGCGGAATTGGGCGGCGTGTCGGTGTATCTCGCCGAGATCGCCACACCCGGCCACAAGGGCTTTTTCACCAGTTGGCAGTCGGGCAGCCAGCAAGTGGCGATCATCGTCGCCGCCGCGCTGGGTTACGCCTTGAACCAGTGGATGGCGCCGAGTGTGATTGCCGATTGGGGCTGGCGGATTCCGTTTTTCGTCGGCTGCATGATCGTGCCGTTCATCTTCCTGCTGCGCCGCAACCTGGAAGAAACCGAAGAGTTCGCCACCCGTAAACACCGCCCGAGCATGGGTGAAGTGTTCCGCACCCTGGGGCAAAACTGGCTGACCGTGTTCGCTGGCATGATGATGGTCGCCCTGACCACCACCGCGTTCTACCTGATCACGGTGTACGCGCCGACCTTCGGTAAAACCGTGCTGCACCTGAGCACGTCCGATGCGCTGCTGGTGACATTGCTGGTCGGCGTCTCGAACTTCATCTGGCTGCCGATTGGCGGAGCCCTGTCCGACCGAATCGGTCGCCGCCCGGTGTTGATTGTCATGGCTGTGCTGGCCATCGCCACCACCTATCCGATGCTGACCTTTCTGGTCAACGCGCCCAGCTTCATCCACATGCTGCTGGTGTTGCTGTGGCTGTCGTTCATCTACGGCCTGTACAACGGCGCAATGATCCCGGCGCTGACGGAGATCATGCCAGTGGAAGTCCGGGTGGCCGGTTTCTCCCTCGCCTATAGCCTGGCCACGGCCGTGTTCGGCGGGTTCACCCCGGCGATGTCGACCTTGCTGATCCAGTACACCGGCGACAAGGCGGCGCCGGGTTACTGGATGAGCTTTGCAGCCCTGTGCGCGCTGTGCGCGACGCTCATGCTCTATCGACGCGCCTCGAACCATCTGCAACCGGTGGCCTCGTGAACCGGCCCTTTATCGAGAACTTGACCATGAAAAAAACCTTCAGTTTTGCCGCCCTTGCGTTGGTGGCCAGTCTGGGCTTGAGCGGCATTGCCCAGGCTGAAGAGATCCGTGTGATGACCTCCGGCGGCTTCACGGCGGCCTACAAGATCCTCGGCCCGAAGTTCGCCGCCTCCACTGGCAACACCCTCGACACCGCACTCGGCCCCTCCATGGGCAAGGCCCCGGAAGCGATCCCCAATCGCCTGGCCCGGGGTGAGCAA
Organism: Pseudomonas sp. P4_C3; assembly: GCF_056402075.1. Taxonomy (NCBI): domain Bacteria; kingdom Pseudomonadati; phylum Pseudomonadota; class Gammaproteobacteria; order Pseudomonadales; family Pseudomonadaceae; genus Pseudomonas; species Pseudomonas sp. P4_C3. The sequence continues at coordinate 15,837 of NZ_JBFUIC010000085.1, read as the reverse complement.
GCCGACGTGGTGATCATGGTCGGCTACGCGCTGGACGATCTGATCAAACAAGGCAAAGTCGATCCCGCTTCAAGAGTCGAACTGGCGGATTCGCGCATTGGCCTGGTGGTGCGCGAAGGTGCGCCGAAACCGGATATCAGCAACGTCGAGGGCCTGAAAAAGACGCTGCTCGACGCCAAATCAGTGGCCTACTCAGACAGCGCCAGCGGCGTGTACATCGAGCAGCAGCTGTTCAAGCGCCTGGGGATCGAGGACCAGCTCAAGCCAAAGTCGACCATGGTGCCGAAAATCCCCGTGGGCTCGGTGGTTGCCACCGGTGACTATCAACTGGGTTTCCAGCAGGTCAGCGAACTGTTGCCGGTGCCGGGGGTCAGTTTCGTGGCGAAGATTCCGGAGTCGGTGCAGTCGGTCACCCGGTTTGCCGCCGGCATCCCGGTAGGTGCACAGCACCCGGCCGAAGCCAAGGCACTGCTGGAGTACCTGGCCTCGGCCCAGGCTCAACCGGACGTGAAAGCGACCGGACTGGACTCGGTCAGTCACTGACCGACGGCTGCAGGACTTTCATCTCCACCACCAGCCGTTCCAGCTCCAATGCCGCCGGGGTCAGGGTTCGACCCCGGCGCTTGATCAGACCGACGCTGCGCATCACTTGCGGTTCGGTCAATGGCACCCGCGTCAGGATCGGATGATCCGCCGCCGGCATCGCCATCAACGGCACCGCCGCCACGCCCAACCCGGCCTCCACCAGACCGATCATGGTGGTCACGTGCCGGGTTTCGCAGATGCTCGGCCGCTGCGGCACCACGCCGGTCAGCGCCTGGTCCAGCAGAAAACGGTTGCCCGAGGTTTTATCCAGCGAGATGTAATCCTGCTGATAGAACTCGTCCCAGGTGACACTGCTTCGCCCCGCCAGCGGATGATCGCGCCGGCACGCCACGACATACCCCTCTTGCACCAAGGGCTCGAAATCCACTTCGGCTTCCAGGGTGCCCATGAAACTCAGGCCGAAATCCGCTTCGCCATTGACCACCGCGCTCAATACGTCGTGGGCGCTGGAGTCCAGCACCTTGACCTTGATCCGCGGAAACTGCCGGTGATAGTGCGCGATCACTCGCGGCATGAAGTAATACGCCGCCGAGGGTACACAGGCGACCGTGACATGGCCGAGCCGGGTCGAAGCGACTTCGCTGATGCCCAGCAACGCCACGTCCAGATCGTCCAGCAGGCGTTCGACGCTGGGCATGAAACCGCGGCCGGCCTGGGTCAGGCTGACCTTGCGCGTGGTGCGCTCGAACAGCCGCACGCCGAGGGCGTCTTCGAGTTTTTCAATGCGCCGGCTCAAGGCTGGCTGGGAAATACGCACCGTATCGGCGGCCTTGCGAAAGCTGCCCTGCTCGACCACGGCACGGAAGGCTTGCAGATCGTTGAGGTCGAAGTTGATCGCCATGGGGGCTACTCGAGAGGGACAGTTGGATTGATCAGCTAATTCTATAAATGTAACTAATTAATGCAAACTGTAACATCTGAGCCCGAGCGTTTTGCTGACGCCGAAGGGCCCAGCCTTTATTCTTGTCACCCCCGCTGTACCGAGTCCTGGAGTTTTCTCATGCCCCATGAAGGCAACCTGCTACAAGCTGCTGTCGTATTTCTGATGGCGGTCGTGCTCATCGTTCCATTGGCCAAGCGCCTGCAACTGGGGGCGGTGCTGGGCTACCTGTTCGCCGGAGTGATCATCGGCCCGTCGGTGCTGGGCCTGATCGACAACCCGCAAAGCGTGGCGAACATTTCCGAACTCGGCGTGGTGTTGCTGTTGTTCATCATCGGCCTGGAGCTGTCGCCGCGACGCTTGTGGGTGATGCGCAAATCAGTGTTCGGCGTGGGTCTGGCGCAAGTGCTGATGACCGGCTCGGTGATTGGCGTGGTGGCGCTGTGGGGCTTTGGCCAGCCGCTGAACACCGCAATCGTCCTGGGCCTGGGCCTGGCGCTGTCGTCCACGGCCTTCGGCCTGCAAAGCCTGGCTGAACGCAAGGAACTGACCAGCCCCCACGGGCGACTGGCGTTCGCGATTCTGTTATTTCAGGACATCGCCGCAATCCCCTTGATCGCCATGGTGCCGTTGCTGGCCGGCGGCGATCACAGCACCACCCCCAGTGAAGACCTGAACCATGGCCTGCAAGTCTTGGGCAGCATTGCGGTGGTGGTGATCGGCGGGCGCTATCTGCTGCGACCGGTGTTTCGCGTGGTGACCAAAACCGCGTTGCCAGAGGTCTCCACCGCCACGGCGTTGCTGGTGGTGATCGGCACGGCATGGTTGATGGAGCTGGCCGGTATTTCCATGGCCCTGGGTGCATTCCTCGCCGGCCTGCTGCTGGCGGACTCCGAGTATCGCCATGAACTGGAAGCCCAGATCGAACCGTTCAAGGGCCTGTTGCTCGGGCTGTTTTTCATCAGCGTCGGCATGGGTGCGAACCTGAGCCTGTTGCTGAGCACACCGGTCGCAGTGCTGGGCCTGACTCTGCTGCTGATCGCGATCAAACTGCCGCTGCTGTTTATTGTCGGGCGCCTGGCCGGCGGCTTGAACAAGGTCAGTGCGATCCGCCTGGGTATCGTGTTGGCGGCCGGTGGTGAATTTGCCTTTGTGGTGTTCAAGATCGGTCGCGATCACGGGCTGTTCGCGGCGCAACTGTATGACTTGCTGGTGTTGACCATCACCCTGTCCATGGCCGTGACGCCGCTGTTGCTGCTGCTTTGCGCACGCTTGGTCAGCCCGAAAGTGCAACCGGTGGAAGTACCGGAGAAGTTCCGCGAAATCGACACCGACGCGCCACGGGTGGTGATCGCCGGCATGGGTCGCATGGGCCAGATCATTGCGCGGATTTTGCGCGCACAGAACATCAAATTCGTGGCCCTCGACACCTCGGTGGAAACCATCGAGCTGTCCCGCAGCTTTGGTGGCGTGCCGGTGTTCTACGGCGACCCGATGCGCCCGGAAATCCTCAGCGCGGCCAAGGTCGGGGAAGCCGAGTATTTCGTGATCGCCACCGACGACCCGGACACCAACATCAAGACCGCCGAACTGGTGCGCAAGCTCTACCCGCAGATGAAAATCATCGCCCGTGCCCGTAACCGTCAGCATGTGCACCGGCTGATGGACGTCGGCGCTCACGCCGTGCGCGAAACCTTCCATTCGAGCCTGGAAATGAGCCGGCGAACCCTGATCGGGCTGGGTCTGACCCAGGCCCAGGCGGATGCGCGAATCAAACGCTTCAAGCAGCATGACGAAGAGGTGCTTGAAGCCCAGCACGCGGTGTATGACGACGCAGTGAAAGTGATGCAGACCGCGCAGGAAGCGCGGGTCGAACTGGCCAGGTTATTCGAGTCGGATCAACTGCAAGAGCAAGCGGGCACAAAATGAGGTGAATTTGAGGGCCCCTTCGCGAGCAGGCTGCTCACACGCTCTTCTGTAGGAGCGAGCCTGCTCGCGATGAACGATGACGCGGTGTGATGGATCAACAACAATTGCCAGGGAACCACCATGACTGACCAACCTGCCCCCGCCCTGAAGGAAATCTTCAACACCGAGCGCCTCCAGCACATCGCCAGCGAAATGACCGCGATCTATCCGCCATTCGAGGCCAGGCGCTTCCTGAAGCTGGCCCAGTCCGGCCTGGCAGACCTCAGCGTCATGCAGCGCATGGCCCGGGTCAGCGAATGCCTGCACGCGGTGTTGCCGCTGGACTATGAAGCGTCGCTGCAAGTGCTGCGCGCCCTCGCCCCGCGCCTCAACAGCGGCTTCGTCAGCATGTGCCTGCCGCACTACGTCGCCAGCTACGGCGCCCATGCGTTCGATCAGTCGATGGACGCGCTGAAGTACTTCACCGCTTTTGGCTCTTCGGAATTCGCGATCCGTCACTTTCTGCGCAGTGACCTCAAGCGCTCGCTCAAGCTGATGCATGCCTGGTCGCTGGACGACAACGAGCATGTGCGGCGCCTGGCCAGCGAAGGATGCCGGCCGCGCCTGCCCTGGTCATTCCGGCTGGAGCCCATCCAGGCCGATCCGACACTCGCCGCGAACATCCTCGACAACCTCAAGGCCGACACCAGCCTGTATGTACGCAAATCCGTGGCCAACCACCTCAACGACATCACCAAGGATCACTCCGATTGGGTGCTGGACCTGATCGAAGGCTGGGCGCTGGACAACAGGCACACCGCATGGATCGCCAGGCACGCCCTGCGCAGCCTGATCAAACAGGGCAACCCGCGGGCACTGGCGATCATCGGCGCGGGCGGCAAGCCTGAAGTCGAGATCGTCGATGTGAAAGTCGAACCGCCGGTGATTAGCCTGGGAGAAAAAATCACCCTGTCGTTTGCCGTCAAATCCACCGTTCAAAGCAGCCAACGCCTGGTGATCGACTACGCCATCGATTACGTCAAGGCCAACGGCAGCACCTCGGCGAAGGTATTCAAACTCAAGGCGCTGACGCTGCCGGGCAATGCCATCGAAGCCGTCAGCCGTGGTCAGCAGATCAAGGAACTCACCACCCGCCGGCATTATGCAGGGCGCCATGCGGTGCATGTCATGGTCAATGGTGAAAGGCTGGCCAGTACCGCGTTCGAGATTGTTGCTTGAAGCTCGGGATGGATATTGGATGTGCCGCCGCCATCGCGAGCAAGCTCGCTCCCACAGGGTGTTGCTGTGTTACACAGTTGGTGTGAACAACACAAAAACCTGTGGGAGCGAGCTTGCTCGCGATGGCGTCCGCTCAGGCGCCGTAAGAGGCTGGACCGAGCAGCAACCCCTGCTCACGCTCACACATCTCCACCACATAATCCCACAACACCCGCAACCGCACCGATTTGTGCAGCTCGCGACGCGTGCTGATCCAGTAGCTGCGCTGGATGCTTTCGTCCGGCAACAATGGCACCAGACCGGGATCAGCACTGGCCATGTAGCACGGCAGCACGGCAATCCCCAGGCCTGAGCGCGCCGCCTGTTGCTGGGCGATCACGCTGGTGCTGTGAAACACCACCTGCGGGTTGCGGCAGAAGCTGTTGAGGAACATCAGTTCCTGGCTGAACAGCAGATCGTCGACGTAGCCGATCCACGCATGACGCCCCAGGTCCTCACGACTGCGCAATGGCGGCGAACGATCGAGGTAGTCCTGGCTGGCATACAACGCCAGGCGATAGTCGGTGAGTTTGCGGGTGACCAGCATGTCAGCCGCCGGGCGCTCAAGGTGGATGCTGATTTCCGCCTCGCGGTTGAGGATGCTGACAAAACGCGGCACCGCCACCAGCTCCACTTCCAGCCCCGGATAGCGTTCGAACAAGCCGTTCATGCGACTGGCGAGGAACATGATGCCCAGCCCTTCGGTCACCCCGACGCGGATCTTGCCCAGCGGCGCGGTGGACTGGGTGATTTCCTCCTGGGCCAGCAACGCCACGTTCTCCATCGCCTCGGCGTGTTTAAGCAACGCCTCGCCCGCCGGGGTCATCTCATATCCCTGGGCATGTTGAACGAACAACGCCGTGCCGAGGCTCTTTTCGATGGCCTCGATGTGCCGCGCCACGGTGGCATGGGTGGTGTTCAGGCGGCGGGCGRCCGTGAGCAAACGCCCGCTGCGCTGCAATTCGAGAAAAAACCGCAGGTCATTCCAGTCGAACATGAATCGTCCTTGTTCTTTGCTGTTCGGGATGCTGTTTAAAAACGCACAGCGGCTGCGCAAAAACTAACATTCTTTTGACGAAAGCTAACAACTAGGATGACAGACAACAAGAACAACAAAACGAGGTCAGGGATGCAGACTCCCCTGGATGAATACGATTACATCGTGGTCGGGGCCGGGCCGGCCGGGTGTCTGCTGGCCAATCGACTGTCGGCCAACCCGCAACATCGTGTGTTGTTGCTCGAAGCCGGTGGCCGAGACAACTACGCGTGGATTCACATCCCCGTGGGCTACCTGTTCTGCATCGGCAACCCGCGCACCGACTGGTGCTTCAAGACCGAAGCGCAACCGGGCCTGCAAGGCCGCGCCCTGAGCTACCCGCGCGGCAAGGTGCTGGGTGGTTGCTCATCGATCAACGGCATGATCTACATGCGTGGCCAGGMCGCTGACTACGACCGCTGGGCCGCCGACGGCAACCCCGGCTGGAGCTGGCAGGACGTGTTGCCGCTGTTCAAGCAGAGTGAAAACCACTTTGCCGGCGCCGCCGAATTTCACGGTGCCGCGGGCGAATGGCGAGTCGAACGCCAGCGCCTGTCGTGGCCGATTCTCGACGCCTTCCGCAGCGCCGCCGAACAAAGCGGCATCGCCAGCATCGATGACTTCAACCAGGGCGACAACGAAGGTTGCGGCTATTTCCAGGTCAATCAGAAGGCCGGCATCCGCTGGAACGCGTCCAAGGCCTTTCTAAAACCCATTCGCCAGCGTCCGAATCTCACCGTACTGACCGGTGTCGAAGTCGATCGCGTGCTGCTGGACAATGGCCGCGCCTCGGCGGTCAGCGCCCGCTGGCAAGGCCAGTCGAAGACCTTCAAGGCGCGCAAGGAGATTGTCCTGTGTGCCGGCTCGGTCGGTTCGCCGAGCATCCTGCAACGCTCCGGCATCGGCCCGCGTCCGCTGCTGGAACGGCTGGGCATCGGTGTCGCCCATGAACTGCCCGGTGTCGGCGGTAACTTGCAGGATCACCTGCAACTGCGGCTGATCTACAAGCTGGAAAATGCCCGCACCCTGAACCAGATTGCCGGCAGCCTGTGGGGCAAGATGGGCATGGGCCTGCGCTACCTGTATGACCGCAGCGGTCCGCTGTCCATGGCGCCGAGCCAGTTGGGCGCCTTTGCCCGCTCGGGGCCGGAGCAGACTTCAGCCAACCTCGAATATCACGTACAACCGCTGTCGCTGGAGCGCTTTGGCGAACCGCTGCATGCGTTCCCGGCGTTCACCGCTTCGGTCTGCGATTTGCGTCCGCAAAGCCGTGGCCGAGTCGATATCCGCTCGGCCAACCCGCAAGAAGCACCGCTGATTCAACCCAATTACCTGAGCCACCCGGAAGACCTGCGGGTCGCCGCCGATGCCATTCGCCTGACCCGGCGCATCGTCGCCGCGCCGGCCCTGCGACCCTTCAATCCCGTGGAATATCTGCCCGGTGACAGCCTGCAAAACGAAGAACAGCTGCACGAAGCCGCCGCGCGGATCGGCACCACGATTTTCCATCCGGTGGGCACCTGCCGCATGGGCAACGACGCCGACGCCGTGGTCGATGCGCAGCTCATGGTCCATGGCATCCCCGGCCTGCGCATCGCCGACGCCTCGATCATGCCGCGCATCACCTCGGGCAACACCTGCTCGCCGACACTGATGATTGCCGAGAAGGCTGCGCAAATGATCCTCAACTCCACTGCAAACACAATCCCTGTAGGAGCGAGCCTGCTCGCGAAAGCGGTGGATCAGCCAGTATAAACGTTGAATGGAACGACGCCATCGCGACCAGGCTCGCTCCTACAAGGACCGCATTAGATTCACGGACATCGAGCATCACCCCTGCAAGGAACACGCAACACCAGTGGAACAACAAAAACAATCACTGTGAGGGATACCGGTATGTCAGAACACGTTCAGTCCCTGGAAGCCGTGCGCAGCGCGGGCACCAGTCAGGAAACCCAGAAAGTCATCTTTGCCTCGTCCCTCGGGACGGTCTTCGAGTGGTACGACTTTTTCCTCTATGGCGCCCTCGCGGCGGTGATCAGCAAGCAGTTTTTCGCCGGGGTAAACGACACCACAGCGTTCATCTTCGCGCTGATGGCCTTCGCCGCCGGCTTCATCGTCAGGCCGTTCGGTGCGCTGGTATTCGGTCGGTTGGGGGACATGATCGGACGCAAGTACACCTTCCTCGCCACCATCATTCTCATGGGCCTGGCAACGTTCTGCGTCGGATTGCTGCCGACCTACGCCAGTATCGGCATCGCTGCGCCGATCATCCTGGTGGTGTTGCGCATGCTCCAGGGCCTGGCCCTGGGCGGTGAGTACGGCGGCGCCGCGACCTATGTCGCCGAACACGCGCCCGTCGGCAAGCGGGGCTTCCACACCAGCTGGATTCAGTCCACCGCGACCCTGGGCCTGCTGCTGTCGCTGCTGGTGGTACTGGGCTGCCGCTACTTCACCGGCGATCAGTTCGAAGTCTGGGGCTGGCGTATTCCGTTCCTGTTTTCCATCGTGCTGCTGGGCATCTCAACCTGGATTCGCATGAGCCTGCACGAGTCGCCGGCCTTCGTGAAAATGAAAGAAGAAGGCAAGTTGTGCAAACAGCCGATTCGCGACTCCTTCGGTAAATGGGAAAACCTCAAGGTGGTGCTGATCGCGCTGTTCAGCATCAATGCCGGGCAAGCGGTGACCTTCTACGCCGCGCAATTCTATGTGCTGTTCTTCCTCACCCAGTTCCTGAAAATGGACCCGGCGGTGGCCAACGGTCTGCTGATTGTCAGCGTGACCATCGGCGCCCCTTTCTTCATTTTCTTTGGCTGGCTGTCGGACAAGGTCGGGCGTAAGCCGGTGCTGATGCTCGGCCTGCTGCTGGCCACCGCGCTGTACTTCCCGATCTTCAAGACCCTGGCCCACTACGCCAACCCGGCCATCGACCAGGCCAGTCGCCAGGCACCGATCACCGTAATGGCCGACCCGGCCACCTGCACCTTCCAGTTCGACCCGGTGGGCAAGGCGAAATTCGACAGCCCGTGCGACAAGGTCAAGACCTTCCTGGTCAAGCAGGGCCTGCCGTACCAGAGCACAGCGGCCCCGGCCGGCAGCGGCGTGCAGGTGAGCGTCGGTGACGTGAAGATCGATGGTTTCGACGAAGCCGCCTTGCGCGGTGCCGTGACCCTCGCCGGTTACCCGCAACAGGCGGACATGCAGCAAATCAACAAACCGATGATCGTGGCGCTGATTGTCGCGCTGATCATTATTTCCGCGATGTGCTACGGCCCGCTGGCGGCGCTGATGGTCGAACTGTTCCCGACCCGCATCCGCTACACCTCGATGTCCCTGCCCTATCACATCGGCAACGGCTGGTTCGGCGGCTTTTTGCCGACAGTGTCGTTCGCGCTGGTGGTGTACACCGGGGACATCTTCTACGGGCTGTGGTATCCGGTGGTGATCACCGGGGTGAGCCTGGTGGTGGGGATGATCTGCCTGCGTGAGACGCGCAACGTGGATCTCGACAAGAACTGAGGTCATTGCTCGCGACGAGGGAGCGGGTCCCTCGTCGCGGCTATCAGCCACAATCAAACTTCGGCATCGAGCAGTTCGAACTTCACCTGATCCRGATAGAACGCCATGTACCCGCGGATTTGTTCTACCGACACCTTGGGGTCCTCGTAACTCCACACCGCATTGGCACCTTCATGCCCTGACACCTGCAAACTGAAATAGCTGGCATCGCCCTTGTACGGGCAATAACTGGTGTGGTCGGTGCGGGCGTAATACTTCTCGTCGATATCCTCTCGCGGCACGTAGTACACCGGCGGGTAGTTGGCCTCCAGCAACACCAGGGCTCGCGCCGAGGCCGCCACTTGAATGCCGTGAAATCTCACCAGCAGACAGCCAGGCTGCTCGGCGATGGTGATGACAGGGCTAGGACCGGAGCTTTTCATGGAATGCGTTCCTCATGACGGTGATGGACCTGCAAATCGTTGTAGGAGCGTGGCTTGCCCGCGATGGGCTGCGCAGCAGCCCCAAAACCTGAGACCACGATTTATCAGGTATAACCCAAGTTTCACCCTCGCGACGGCTTCGCAGCCGAACGGGAGCGACACACCAAGCTGTACATCCATACAGATAAAGATTGCTCCATCGTCCATCAAGCGCCATTCTGTGCACCTCTCGCACATTGATCGACGATGGTGGTTATGCGGCTGTACCTCTGTGAAAAACCTTCCCAGGCCAAAGACATCGCGGCAGTCCTCGGCGCCAGGCGCCGGGGCGATGGCTGCTGGCTGGGAACGGATGTCACGGTGACCTGGTGCATCGGCCACCTGCTGGAAACCGCACCGCCGGACGCCTACGACGCACGCTACAAGCGCTGGGTGCTGGCGGACCTGCCGATCATTCCCGAAAAGTGGAAAATGACCGTCAAGCCGCGCACCGCCAGCCAATACAAGGCGGTCAAGCGTCTGCTCGGTGAAGCGTCCGAACTGATCATTGCGACGGACGCCGACCGCGAGGGCGAGATGATCGCCCGGGAACTGGTGGAGCATTGCCGCTATCGCGGGCCGATCCGCCGCCTCTGGTTGTCGGCGCTGGACGATGCGTCCATTCGCAAGGCCCTGGCGGCACTTAAACCGGGGAACGAGACCTTCAGCCTCTATCACTCGGCCCTGGGGCGTTCCCGGGCCGACTGGCTGATCGGCATGAACATGAGTCGGCTGTTCACCCTGCTGGGGCRCCAATCCGGTTACCAAGGCGTGTTGCCGGTCGGCCGGGTGCAAACGCCGACCTTGCGCCTGGTGGTGGATCGCGATCGCAGCATCGCCGACTTTGTGCCCGTCGCCTATTGGGCCATCGATGTGCAACTGCTGCACAACGGCACTGCGTTCACCGCTCAATGGCGCGCGGCATCGGACCTTTGCGACGATCAGGACCGCTGCCTGAATCAGGCGCTGGCGCAACAAGCGGCGGCCGCCATGAGCGGCGCGGCCAGTGCGCGGGTGATCAAACTGCGCACCGAGCGGATGCGCGAAGTGGCCCCGCTGCCGTTCGATCTGGGCACCCTGCAGGAGGTCTGCTCGAAGAAGCTCGGCCTCGGCGCCCAGGAAACCCTCGACATCGCCCAGGCGCTGTACGAAACCTACAAAGTCATTACCTATCCGCGCAGTGATTGCGGCTACTTACCCCTCAGCCAGCACAGCGAAGCGCCGGCCATTCTGGCGGCGTTGCGCCAGGCCGATCCGGCGTTGAGCGCCTTGCACGATCACCTTGATCCGCAACGGCGCTCACGGGCCTGGAACGATGCCAAGGTCAGCGCACACCACGGCATCATCCCCACCGCTGCGGCGAAAAATCTCGACAAGCTGGCGGGCAAACAGCGCGCGGTCTACACCCTGATCCGCGCGCGATACCTGGCGCAGTTCCTGCCCAATCACGAATACGACCGCACCCAGGCCGACTTCGACTGCGCCGGCGAGGCCTTGCGCGCTGTCGGCAAGCAGATCATCGAGCCAGGCTGGAAACGCGCCCTGCCCGAAGCGCTGGCTCCGGCCAAGGGGCGCGAAGCTCCCGCGCCGCAGACCCTGCCCAACCTGGCCGAAGGCATCGATTGCGCAGTGGCCGGCGTGCAACTCAAAGACCTCTGGACGCAACCGCCAAAGCCGTTCACGGAAGGCGATCTGATCAAGGCCATGAAGAACGTCGCCAAACTGGTGGAAGACCCGCTGCTCAAGCAAAAGCTCAAGGACACCACCGGCATCGGCACCGAAGCGACTCGCGCGTCGATCATCCAGGGCCTGCTCGACCGTGGTTACCTGGTCAAGAACGGCAAGGCCCTGGCCGCGACGCCAGCCGCGTTCAGCCTGATCGACGCCGTACCGCGGGCCATCGCCGATCCGGGCACCACGGCGATCTGGGAGCAGGCCCTGGACATGGTGCAAAGCGGGGAAATGAGCCTGGAAGAATTCGTCACCAAACAGGCGGCATGGATGAGCAAGCAGGTCAGCCGTTGCGCCGGGCTGAGCATGACCATCAGCGGCCCGCCGCCCACCGGCTCCGCCGCAGCCTCTTGGAAGAAAAAACGTAAAGGCGCCCCGCGTAAACCAGCGAACGGCACCAAGCGCAGGGCAAAACCGGCAAGCAATACCTGAACCCGACACCGAACCTTGTGGCCAACCATAATGAAGGGTGTACCCGCCCCGGCGTATCTGGAGCCAACCCTTATGTCTTCGATAGAACTGCACGCCGCCCAACGCGATGAGCTGGAAACCATCGAGAACCTGATGCAGTTCTACACCTACGACTTCAGCGAATGGTTGCCGCTGAAACTGGGCGAATACGGTTTGTTCAACATCCTGCCCATGCCGGACTACTGGCGAAACCCGGCCACCCGCCCCTTCCTGATCAAGGTCGACGGAGAACTGGCCGGTTTCGCGACCGTGGATAACCAGACCCACCTACCCGGTGCCGAGTACAACATCGGCTATCTGTTTATCAGTCGACGCTTGCGTGGCCGGGGTGTCGCGCGATTTGTCGTTTCCACCCTCTTGAGCCGATTCCCCGGTCAATGGCAGATTTTCCACATCGAGGCGAACCAGCCGGCACGCCTGTTTTGGGCCGCCGTGATGCCGGGGCTCAGCGTTGTCGGACTCACCGTGCATCAGCAGGTCGTTGACCGCCATCCCTGCACTTTTTACCGCTTTGAGTGTCCGCCTTTGTCGTCCTGACCGACACGTCCTCGACTCCGCCCGCTAATTCCGAACAGCTTTGTCCGACAATATGTAGTGACTAAAAATATTCACTACAAAACCGTTGACGCCTTCGATCTGCCCTTGCATGATGCAGACGTCTCCCCGATCGGGAGTACAGGCAACACGTTTGAGCAAGCTCGTCTGACCGCCGAGCTGTTTTTCCCGGATACACGCTGCCCACAAGGCAGATTGAAGAAGCTGACCTGGCCTGAACGTCCAGTACAAGGGCGAGAAGACTTGGCGAGCAATCCTCATGACGCTTGTGGCCGACCCTGAAAACGTCGGCAGTGGCCTTAAGGTTTTCGCCGCTTCTCTTCGTTGTGACGCTATTGCGTAGCAGTTATTCAACACGACTACATGCAGCAGACGCAGGACCCCGCCCGATAAGGCGGTCGAACGCTGACGTCCTGGTTTCGGTGCCAGGGATCAACTAACCGATGGGCTACCTGTATTAGCGAATCAACTTTGAAAGATCACCAATTGGTCAAGGGACTTTATGATGAATCTGAACAATCAACCAACTATCGATGAACTGGCTCGTATCTTCGCTGCAAAAAAAGACAGCCACGACAACCATATTCTCTGGATCAGCAAGTGTGGCCAGGTTCATATCGACTGCCTGTCGCCGCACGCCCATGAAGCAGAGTTCGACCAGAACAACCAGAACCTGCTGGCCCGACTGAAGATGTACCGTCGCGGCCAGGGCTATGTCGGCAAGAAGGCCGCGGCCGACAAGGACTTCATCGGTAATGTTCTGCAAACCCTGAAACAGGCCTGGGCCTCGATGCAGAATCAGAACGAAGTTCGGGTGATTGACCGGTTCTACTGATTGAAATGAGTCACTACTGACTTATTGATAAACAAGGCCTGCTCCCAATAAGGAGCAGGCTTTTTTTTCGGGCTTTCACTGGTTTGAAGATCACGCGGTCTCTTGTAGGAGCTGGCTTGTCGGGTCGCCGCATCGCAGCGATGGTCGTTAACGAWAACGCGTGTAAACCGGATAAACGCGGCGCACTTGAGTCCATCGCCGGCAAGCCGGCTCCTACAGGGTTTTGTAGTGCTTATGAAAAATCAGCCCCCAACACCAGCTCCACAAACGCCAATGACGCCGCGCTGTGGTAGTTGTTATTGCGCCGCAGCAACGCCGCCCCACGTTCCGGTGCTGCACCAAGCATGGAAAGTCTGCGCAATGCCCGATCCTGGGTTGCGATGGGTTCCGGCAGGATGGTGGCAATCGCCGTGTGCCGAACGACTTCCAGCAACGTGTTGACCGAGTTCACTTCAATCACCACTTTGGGCGTGATCTGCGCCTGAGTGAAATACTCATCGATGCAGGTCCGGGTGATGTAGTCCGGGGTCAGCAGCGCGAATTCAAGGCGAGCCACCTCTTCTGCGGACAACGCGTCCTGATGTTCGTAAAGCGGATGATCCCACCCAACCATCAACCCCAGGGTTTCGGTAAAGGCCGGGATCGATTCGATGTCGGTGCTTCTCACCTGATCAAACGCAATCGCGATATCCAGCGAATCATCCGCCAGCCCCGCCTCGATCTCGTCCATCGATAGCTCGAAAATCTCCAGATGGATGTTCGGGTAACGCGCCAGGTAGTCGCGCACCAGCGGCCCTACCAGATAGGCCATGAAGGTCGGTGTCATGGCCAGGCGCAAGGTCCCGCGAGACAAATCCTTCACGTCATGCAAAGCACGCTTGCCCGCTTCCAGTTCCACCAACACCCGCCGCGCGCATTCAATGTAAGCCTCGCCGGCATCGGTGGGCTTGACCGTGCGCGAGGTGCGGTCGAACAGGCTCACACCGAGGGATTCTTCCAACTGCCGGATCTGCTGCGACAAGGTCGGCTGGGACACGTGCAGCATTTCGGCGGCGCGGGTGAATCCACCCTGGTCGGCCACCGCCAACAGGTAACGTAAATGTCGAAGCAACATGGGATTCTCAATCTATAGGCGGTACTTATGGATTGCATTGTATATCGGTCTTGGACGCTATGGATGGATCGGCAGAAGATGGCCCCACACCCAAGCGACACCCCTTCCGATAGGAGAATCACCATGCAACAGTCCCATGCCTACAACGACCCAAGCCTGGCCCTGACCACTTCTGTCCTGGACGCCAAGGCGCGCAAAAACCTGTCGTGGCAGGACCTGGCCGACGGCACCGGATTGAGCCTGGCCTACGTCACCGCCGCCCTGCTCGGCCAACACCCGCTGCCTGAAAGCGCTGCCAAAGTGGTCGGCGACAAGCTGGAACTGGATGCCGACGCCGTGGCCCGGCTGCAGATCATCCCGCTGCGCGGTAGTCTCTCGGGCGTGCCGACCGACCCGACCATCTACCGCTTCTACGAAATGATCCAGATCTACGGCACCACCCTCAAAGCCCTGGTTCATGAGCAGTTCGGCGACGGCATCATCAGCGCGATCAACTTCAAGCTCGACATGAAGAAAGTCGAAGATCCGGAAGGCGGCTCCCGCGCCGTCATCACCCTCGACGGCAAGTTCCTGCCGCTGCGTCCTTTCTAAGTTGCTAGCGGCTCGCACGCCTCGTGCGGGCCACACCCTGCTCCCCCTTGAGGACAAGAACATGAAAGCGCTCATCGACGGTTTTTTGAAGTTCCAGAAAGAAGCCTTTCCACAACGCACCGATCTGTTCAAGCACCTGGCCACGACCCAGCATCCGGGCACGCTGTTCATCACCTGTTCCGACAGCCGTGTAGTGCCGGAGCTGCTGACCCAACAAGAACCCGGTGAACTGTTCGTGATCCGTAACGCCGGCAACATCGTGCCGTCCTACAGCCCGCATCCGGGAGGTGTCTCGGCCACGGTCGAATATGCCGTCGCGGTACTCGGCGTGACTGACATCGTGATTTGCGGCCATTCGGACTGCGGCGCCATGACGGCCGTGGCCAAGTGCACATGCATGGATCACCTGCCCGCCGTCAGCGGCTGGCTGCAACATGCCGAGTCGGCGAAAGTGATCAACGAAGCCCGGCCACACACCAGTGAGGCGGCCAAGGTCAATTCGATGGTTCGGGAGAATGTCATCGCCCAACTGGCCAACATCCAGACACACCCGAGTGTGCGACTGGCCCAGGAAAAGGGCCTGTTGAACCTGCATGGCTGGGTGTACGACATCGAGACCGGTTCGATCGATGCGCTGGATGCCGACAGCCGAAGCTTTGTGTCGCTGGTCGAGCATCCGCGCACTTGTGCGGTATCGGCCAAGGCGATCAAAGCCGCTTGATCAGAACTGTCGTTTGCGTAAAAAAGTGACCGCCCTTGCAGCGGTCACTGGTTCCGCCACCTCAGCGTTTGACGCCCAGATCGATCTGGGTCATGCGGCTGCGAACGGTGAACACGCCATCACCCGAGAGA
>NZ_JBFUIC010000084.1:0-19911 GCF_056402075.1 Pseudomonas sp. P4_C3 | reverse complement strand
GACCAGCAGTAACAGCCACAGCAAAATGAACGGCGTCTGTTGGCGCCATGCCGGCAGGTTGGCCCGGGCGCGACGCCCGGCGAGGCCTTCGAGATCGCTCAGGAAGCTGACCTTGAGTGCCGGTTCGCCACTGTCGGCCACCGGCAATACGATGCGCATCAGCCACGGCAGCGGCAGAAGGGCAAAAATCCACGGCCAGGCAAATTCAAACATGCTTGCGAATCCATGTGTCGACGGCCTGGGTCAGGCCGGCGATCGCCTTGTCGTCGAGCTTGCATTCGGGTTTGTAGGCGCCTTCCACAAGCACCATCCAGCGAGTCAGCCCGGCCGCCGGGCAGCGGTTGTCGAGGAACGCCAGCCATTTGCGGCCGTTGAGGGTGTGGCTCTGGCTGTAGGGGTAATGGTTGCGGCACAGGCGTTTGAGCAAACCGTTGAGTTGCTGCAGCCAGGCACCGGCCGGTGCTCCGTCATACGGCTTGGGCATCAGCGCCAGTTCGGCCAGTGCAGCCAGGCGAACCGGGTCCAGCGGCTGTTCGGCGCGCACCACGGGGCGTTTACGAGGAATGAAATGCCGCAGCTTCCACAGCCCGAAACCGGCTAGCGGCAGCACTAACAGCAGTAACCACCAGCCCGGCGCAGGCGGCCAAAAGTCGATCGGCGGGGGAGAAATCAGCGGTTGCAGTTGTTCCAGTCCGCTCATCGACCTTTCCCCGGCTTCTGTGGGTTCAGGTACTCGCGCAGTTGTTCGACCATTTCGCTCTGGGTACTCAGGGGCATCAGCAAGACGCGCAGTTTCTGCGCGAGCAGCTCCCAGCGAGCGATGCGCGCTTCGGCCTGGGCCCGGTAAGTCTGGCGCAGGTCGAAATTCAGCGTATCGAGTTCCAGTTGCGCTCCGCGCTCGGCGAAACGCAAAAGTCCCGCGGCGGGCAGGGCATGATCCAGCGGGTCGGACACCGGCAGCAGCAACAGGTCGCAATGACGCGATAACAGGCTCAGCTGTTGCTCGGCGCTTTCCGATAGCGCGCGTTCATCACAAATCACAATGACAAGGCTGCCCGGGCGGGACACTTCCCGGGCGCGGCGCAGGGCGATACCAAAGGCATCACGGTCCGGCTCGCTTTCGCTGTTCAGCGACTGATTGACCCGCACCAGCCGGTTGAGCAGTTGCAGCAGACTTTGCTTGCTGCGCCGAGGCTTGATTTCGTAGTGCTGATTGTCGCCATAGACCAGCCCGCCGACCCGGTCGTTATGCCCCAGGGCTGCCCAACCGATCAGGCTCGCGGCCTGTGCGGCGAGCACTGACTTGAACATCAGGCCCGAGCCAAAAAACAGACGACGGCTTTGCTCGACCATGATGAAAATCGGCCGCTCACGTTCTTCGTGGAACAGCTTGGTGTGAGGCTCCTGGGTGCGTGCGGTCACGCGCCAGTCAATGGTGCGCACATCGTCGCCGGCCTGATAGACCCGCACTTGATCGAAGTCGACGCCACGGCCGCGCAATTTGGAGTGGTGCAGGCCGATCAGCGGGCTGCGTTGGCTCGGCGTGGAAAACAGCTGCACTTCGCGCACGCGATGGCGCATCTCGATCAGGTCGGCGAGGCTGACACGGATGCCCGGCTCGGGCGGCAGGCTGGCGTTCATCGGGGTCAAGCGACGGCTACGACGTCGAGAATCCGCTGGACCACCCGGTCCTGGTCGATGCCAGCGGCTTCAGCTTCAAAGGAAAGGATGATGCGATGGCGCAGCACGTCGAACAGCACGGCCTGGATATCTTCCGGGCTGACGAAGTCGCGCCCGGCCAGCCAGGCGTGGGCGCGGGCGCAGCGGTCCAGGGCAATCGAACCGCGCGGGCTGGCACCGTAGGCGATCCACTCGGCCATCTCCGGATCGAACTTGGCCGGGGTGCGGGTGGCGATGACCAACTGCACCAGGTATTCCTCCACGGCGTCGGCCATGTACAAGCCGAGGATTTCCTTGCGCGCGGCGAAGATCGTCTGCTGGGTAACCCGCCGCTCAGGCTTGGCTTCGCCGTTCAGGGCTTCGCCACGGGCCTGTTGCAGGATCTTGCGTTCAACCGTCGCGTCCGGGAAACCGATCTTCACGTGCATCAGGAAGCGGTCGAGCTGGGCTTCGGGCAGCGGGTAGGTGCCTTCCTGCTCGATAGGGTTCTGCGTGGCCATCACCAGGAACAGTGGCGACAGCTCATAGGTGCTGCGCCCGACACTGACTTGCCGCTCGCCCATGGCTTCGAGCAGCGCCGACTGGACCTTGGCCGGGGCACGGTTGATTTCGTCCGCCAATACCAGGTTGTGGAAGATCGGGCCTTGCTGGAACACGAAGCTGCCGGTTTCCGGGCGGTAGATTTCCGTACCGGTAATGTCGGCTGGCAACAGGTCAGGGGTGAACTGGATGCGGTGGAACTGAGCTTCGATGCCTTCGGCGAGTTCTTTGATGGCCTTGGTCTTGGCCAGGCCAGGAGCGCCCTCGACCAGCATGTGGCCGTCAGCGAGCAGGGCGATGAGCAAGCGCTCGATGAGTTTTTCCTGGCCGAGAATCTGCGTTGAAAGAAAGGTTCGCAGCGCGAGTAGCGCTTCACGATGTTCCATCGATGACTGTTCCTGCAAAAGGGTGGCCGAGGACGTTCGAAATACGCCAGGGCTGGGGGCGTTACTTTAATCCATCGCGGGGGGCGGCGACTAACGGCATTTTGCGCAAAGTGCGGGAAATGATTGGGGTAATTGCTGGATTTTTGTAGCAGGGGAGTGATTGGGTGGCTGTGCCGGCCCCATCGCGAGCAGGCTCRCTCCTACATTGACGGTGTACGACGATCAATTGCAGGAGYGAGCCTGCTCGCGATGAGGCCGGAACAGGCGCTGATATTCAGAGCTGGCTGATATAGGTGCCAGTGCCTTTAAGAATGTTCTGCAAGGTCTCTTCCACTTCGGCCAGGTCCGTCATGTCGGCATCAAAGGTAATTTCCAACACATCATCCCCATTCAGCACATCAGCATCCGCCGCCGCAATTTCGATCTTCAGCAGCGTAGGGCTGAGCGTGACCTTCACGCCCTCAAGCGTCGAGGGTTCGCCGTCGAGGGTGATTTCCAGCTCGTCTTCATCCGGGTAGCGGCTCATCAGGAACATTTCGCCCTGGTCGCTGTGGCAGCAGAGCATGGCCATGTTGTCTTCTTCGTCGTCGCAAGGGTTGACGATCAAGAGGGCGGTTTTCATTTTCATGGGAAATTCCTGGCCCGGCGGGCGTGGTAAACGCAACAAAGGGCGATTCTGCCAGCCCGCGCACATTTCTGCTCGTCCACGTGTGAATGGCCGGGTTGCGAACGGGCAGAGTGTTACTGGTCATTTCTGGTACGCATGCCCCGTAAAACCGGACAAAAAACCGTCATTTTTCTGTGCGAATGCTAGTGTTGTTCGATGCGCGTGCCTTGAGCTGCGTACCGATGACCGAATATGTCGCAGCACCGCAAGCATGGGCCTTGCCGCACTCGTTAAGCTGCGCAACGGATGAGCACCCGTAAAGACATTGCGCTGCACCCGGCCCAGTCGTTTTTGCAGATGCCCATTCACGGAAGGTGAATGTGACTTGAGTGTCTCGTCCAGCTTCACCCACCTGTCACCCTGTTTCCTCTGCCCGAGAATCAGGAACAGGGTGACGGGTAGCCCCGAACAGGGGTTTTGCACGCGACGCTTCCATCAATAACAAGCCCAAGCGGAGTACCACAGATGGCGTTCTTCACCGCAGCCAGCAAAGCCGACTTCCAGCACCAACTGCAAGCGGCACTGGCGCAGCACATCAGTGAACAGGCACTGCCACAAGTGGCGCTGTTCGCTGAACAATTCTTCGGCATCATTTCCCTTGACGAGCTGACGCAGCGTCGGTTGTCCGACCTTGCTGGCTGCACCCTTTCTGCGTGGCGCCTGCTTGAGCGCTTCGATCACGCGCAGCCGCAAGTGCGCGTCTACAACCCCGATTACGAACGCCACGGCTGGCAGTCGACCCACACCGCGGTCGAAGTGCTGCACCACGACCTGCCATTCCTGGTGGACTCGGTGCGTACCGAGCTGAACCGCCGCGGTTACAGCATCCATACCCTGCAAACCACCGTGCTCAGCGTGCGTCGTGGCAGCAAGGGCGAGTTGCTGGAAATCCTGCCTAAAGGCACCCAGGGCGACGACATTCAGCAAGAGTCGCTGATGTACCTGGAAATCGACCGCTGCGCCAACACTGCCGAGCTCAATGTCCTGAGCAAAGAGCTGGAGCAGGTGCTCGGTGAAGTCCGCGTTGCCGTTGGCGATTTCGAGCCGATGAAGGCCAAGGTCCAGGACATCCTGACCAAGCTGGACAACAGCCAGTTCGCCGTCGATGCCGACGAAAAGAACGAAATCAAGAGCTTTCTGGAATGGCTGGTGGGCAACCACTTCACCTTCCTCGGCTACGAAGAGTTCGTGGTCAGCGATGAAGCCGATGGCGGCCACATCGTCTACGACAATGACTCCTTCCTTGGCCTGACCAAGCTGCTGCGCGCCGGCCTGACCTACGATGACCTGCGCATCGAAGACTACGCCGTGAACTACCTGCGCGAACCGACCCTGCTGACGTTCGCCAAGGCCGCGCACCCAAGCCGTGTGCACCGTCCGGCTTACCCGGACTACGTGTCGATCCGCGAAATCGACGCCAATGGCAAGGTCATCAAGGAATGCCGTTTCATGGGCCTGTACACCTCGTCGGTGTATGGCGAGAGCGTGCGGGTGATCCCGTACATCCGCCGCAAGGTCGAGGAAATCGAACACCGCTCCGGCTTCCAGGCCAAGGCTCACCTGGGCAAGGAACTGGCGCAGGTGCTCGAAGTGCTGCCGCGCGACGATCTGTTCCAGACCCCGGTGGACGAGTTGTTCAGCACCGTGATGTCGATCGTGCAGATCCAGGAACGCAACAAGATTCGCGTGTTCCTGCGCAAAGACCCGTACGGCCGTTTCTGCTACTGCCTGGCCTACGTGCCGCGTGACATCTATTCCACCGAAGTGCGCCAGAAGATCCAGCAAGTGCTGATGGATCGCCTGAAAGCCACCGACTGCGAGTTCTGGACCTTCTTCTCCGAGTCCGTGCTGGCCCGCGTGCAGTTGATCCTGCGCGTCGACCCGAAAAACCGCCTCGACATCGACCCGCTGCTGCTGGAAAAAGAAGTGGTGCAGGCCTGCCGCAGCTGGCAGGACGACTACGCCGCCCTGACCGTCGAAAGCTTCGGCGAAGCCCACGGCACCAACGTGCTGGCCGACTTCCCGAAAGGCTTCCCGGCCGGCTACCGCGAGCGTTTCGCAGCCCACTCGGCTGTGGTCGACATGCAGCACCTGCTGAGCCTGAACGAAAAAAATCCGCTGGTGATGAGCTTCTACCAGCCGCTGGGCCAGGTGTCCGGCCAGCGCGAACTGCACTGCAAGCTGTATCACGCCGATACCCCGCTGGCGCTGTCCGACGTTTTGCCAATCCTGGAAAACCTCGGCCTGCGCGTGCTGGGTGAGTTCCCGTATCGCCTGCGCCACAACAGTGGCCGCGAGTTCTGGATTCACGATTTCGCGTTCACCGCCGCCGAAGGCCTGGAACTCGACATCCAGCAACTCAACGACACGCTGCAGGACGCCTTTGTCCACATCGTGCGTGGCGAAGCCGAGAACGACGCGTTCAACCGTCTGGTACTGACCGCCGGCCTGCCATGGCGCGACGTTGCACTGTTGCGTGCCTATGCCCGCTACATGAAGCAGATTCGTCTGGGCTTCGACCTGGGCTACATCGCCAGCACCCTGAACAACCACACCGACATCGCTCGCGAGCTGACCCGGTTGTTCAAGACCCGTTTCTACCTGGCGCGCAAGCTGACCGGCGACGATCTGGACGACAAGCAGCAACGCCTGGAACACGCGATTCATAGCGCCCTGGACGACGTCCAGGTACTGAACGAAGACCGCATCCTGCGTCGCTACCTGGACCTGATCAAGGCCACCCTGCGCACCAACTTCTACCAGACCGATGCCAACGGCCATAACAAGTCGTACTTCAGCTTCAAGTTCAACCCGCGCTTGATTCCCGAACTGCCGAAGCCGGTACCGAAGTTCGAAATCTTCGTTTACTCGCCGCGCGTCGAAGGCGTGCACCTGCGCTTTGGCAACGTGGCTCGTGGCGGTCTGCGCTGGTCCGACCGTGAAGAAGACTTCCGTACCGAAGTCCTGGGCCTGGTAAAAGCCCAGCAAGTCAAGAACTCGGTSATCGTGCCGGTGGGTGCGAAGGGCGGCTTCCTGCCGCGTCGCCTGCCACTGGGCGGCAGCCGTGACGAGATCGCGGCCGAGGGCATCGCCTGCTACCGCATCTTCATTTCGGGCCTGCTGGACATCACCGACAACCTGAAGGACGGCGCCCTGGTGCCGCCGGCCAACGTCGTGCGTCATGACGACGATGACCCGTACCTGGTAGTGGCTGCGGACAAGGGCACTGCGACCTTCTCCGACATCGCCAACGGCATTGCCATCGACTACGGCTTCTGGCTGGGTGACGCGTTTGCGTCCGGTGGTTCGGCCGGTTACGACCACAAGAAGATGGGCATCACCGCCAAGGGCGCGTGGGTCGGCGTACAGCGCCACTTCCGCGAGCGCGGCATCAATGTCCAGGAAGACAGCATCACTGTTGTGGGCGTCGGCGACATGGCCGGTGACGTGTTCGGCAACGGCTTGCTGATGTCCGACAAGCTGCAACTGGTCGCGGCCTTCAACCACCTGCACATCTTCATCGACCCGAACCCTGAGCCGGCATCGAGCTTCGCCGAGCGTCAGCGCCTGTTCGACCTGCCGCGTTCGGCCTGGTCGGACTACGACACCAGCCTGATGTCCGAAGGTGGCGGCATCTTCTCCCGTAGCGCGAAGAGCATTGCGATTTCCCCGCAAATGCAGGAACGCTTCGACATCTCGGCCGACAAGCTGACCCCGACCGAACTGCTCAATGCCTTGCTCAAGGCACCGGTGGATCTGCTGTGGAACGGCGGTATCGGTACTTACGTCAAGGCCAGCAGCGAAACCCACGCCGATGTCGGCGACAAGGCCAACGATGCACTGCGCGTGAACGGCAACGAACTGCGCTGCAAAGTCGTGGGCGAGGGCGGTAACCTGGGCATGACCCAACTGGGTCGCGTCGAATTCGGCCTCAATGGCGGCGGATCCAACACCGACTTCATCGACAACGCCGGTGGCGTGGACTGCTCCGACCACGAAGTGAACATCAAGATCCTGCTGAACGAAGTGGTTCAGGCCGGCGACATGACCGACAAGCAACGTAACCAGTTGCTGGCGAGCATGACCGACGAAGTCGGTGGTCTGGTGCTGGGCAACAACTACAAGCAGACTCAGGCCCTGTCCCTGGCAGCCCGTCGCGCCTTGCCGCGGATTGCCGAATACAAGCGCCTGATGAACGACCTGGAAGGCCGTGGCAAGCTGGATCGCGCCATCGAGTTCCTGCCGGCCGAAGATGCAATCAACGAGCGCATCGCGGCAGGCCATGGCCTGACCCGTGCCGAGCTGTCGGTGCTGATCTCGTACAGCAAGATCGACCTCAAGGAGCAGCTGCTGGGCTCCCTGGTGCCGGACGACGACTACCTGACCCGCGACATGGAAACCGCTTTCCCGCCAACCCTGGTGAGCAAGTTCTCCGCGGCGATGCGTCGTCACCGTCTAAAGCGCGAAATCGTCAGCACCCAGATCGCCAACGACCTGGTCAACCACATGGGCATCACATTCGTTCAGCGACTCAAAGAGTCGACCGGCATGAGCCCGGCGAACGTGGCCGGCGCCTACGTGATCGTGCGCGACATTTTCCACCTCCCGCACTGGTTCCGTCAGATCGAGAACCTGGACTACCAGGTCTCCGCCGACGTGCAACTGGAGCTGATGGACGAGCTGATGCGTCTGGGCCGCCGCGCCACGCGCTGGTTCCTGCGTGCCCGTCGCAACGAGCAGAACGCTGCACGTGACGTCGCGCACTTCGGTCCGCACCTGAAGGAGTTGGGTCTGAAGCTCGACGAGCTGCTCAGTGGCGAGATCCGTGAAAACTGGCAGAGCCGTTATCAGGCTTACGTCGAAGCCGGTGTTCCGGAGCTTCTGGCGCGTATGGTGGCTGGCACCTCGCACCTGTATACCCTGCTGCCGATCATCGAGGCTTCCGACGTGACTGGCCAGGACCCGGCAGAGGTGGCCAAGGCCTACTTCGCCGTGGGCAGCGCGCTGGACATCACCTGGTACATCCAACAGATCAGCGCTCTGCCGGTTGAAAACAACTGGCAGGCCCTGGCCCGTGAAGCGTTCCGCGATGACGTCGACTGGCAGCAACGTGCGATCACCATCTCGGTCCTGCAACAGGGCGATGGTACCCGGGACGTGGAAACACGCCTGGCGCTGTGGATGGATCAGCACGAGAGCATGATCGAACGCTGGCGCGTCATGCTGGTGGAAATCCGTGCCGCCAGCGGCACCGACTACGCCATGTACGCGGTGGCCAACCGCGAACTGCTGGACCTGGCGTTGAGCGGTCAAGCGGTAGTGCCTGCCGCTGTCGCCGCCGAGCTGGAACCGGCTGCCTGATCAGGCGTTGAATGAAAAAGCCCCGCATCGAAAGATGCGGGGCTTTTTTTTGCCTGGGAATCTTGTGGTGTTTGTACCGGCGCCATCGCGAGCAAGCTCGCTCCCACAGTAAATGGGGTGTACATGAGTGGTGTGTAAGACACCAATTACTGTGGGAGCGRGCTTGCYCGCGATGGGGCCATTGATTTCAATACAACTTCTGGCTTGATTTATTATCAAGCATCGACACATTACTTGTCGGGCTGGTCAGCAAATTACTGAGCGATTGGTCAAATTTTTGCAGGGCCCTTACTTGCACATTCTGTTGTTCATTAATGTCCGCAACTATCTCTTCACTGCGTTTATAGTCGGCCCATACCGGACTTAGTGCCTTGGCGTCATGCCCTTGTGCAGTACCGATGTAGTTGAAGTTCTTGTCATAAAAGTCCGCACGGACATCCGCCTGGATATCCGAACTGCGGGAGGTCATCAGTTGACTGCGGGTGTCGACCACTGCCATCACATCCGGTTTCGCTGCCCTGAGGCTCTGAATGTCCGGGTATACGATAACCGAGCCAAATTGCCGCTGCAGGGAGGCCTTGACCCAATCCACGGCCTGGTCTGGCCTGGAGGTGGCTACGTAGGCGTCATGAATCGGCTGCACCAGCAGGCTCTGGCCGAAACCGGTGCCGGCGTTGGCTTGATAATCCCGAAGGTAGGCACGATTGGTCTGAGTGGATTGGCTGTAGATAACGCCCAACGAAACTTGGCTACCGTTGGTAATGCTGGTGGCACCGCTGCGGCCCACCGGTTCGGTGAAGATACCGTTCAGCGAAGAGATCGCCGTGGGCGCGGTGGGGATCGAGCAGCCGGTTAAAACAACAGCCATGGTCAACGTACTGGCAAGCGCAAGTTTCATGGTGTTTCTCCAGTGAAACAACTTCAGTCGAAAATTAAAGTTGCCGGCGTGGTACCGGCGGTGACTCAAGACTAAACCCTGAATGATTTATTTAAATAGCCAATACCTGCACTTGTCCGGTGGCCAATAGTTTTGTTTGGTTTAAAAGTTCTCGGTTAATTGCGTGAGGAAATTAAAAGGCCCGAATCCGTGATTCGAGCCTTTTAATTTATAGCTGTACGTTCAGCCATCAGTGTTCCAATGGGATCAACACTTTCTCGTCCGGGGCCAAAACCATGAATACCAGCAACTTGGCAGGCTTGGTTGCGCTGGCGTTTTTCGACACCAGGTGTTCCGACCCCGCCGGCTCATACCAGAACTCACCGGCCTTGTAGGTTTTCGCCGGCTCGTCCTTGACCTGAGAAACGATTGCTCCCGAAATGACATAGGCCATGGTGGTGCCATCGTGTTTATGGGCGATGGACGACTGGCCGGGCTGGTAATCGACTTCGATCATCAGCGCTTTTTTACCGGGGACGTTCTTCAGCATTTCGTCCTGCAGGACAGTGACCTTTTCCGCAGGATCATGGGCAAAAGCCGATGCACAAAACATCAGGACCAGGGCGGCAAGGGGGGCAGCACAGAAGCGCAACACGTTCATGGTTCGTTACCTGCGGTGGTTGGTTGTTGCAATCCACAGTAGTGCGCAAGTGGTAACGATCAAACAGCCAATATTCGGGAAGGCGAGGGGACCAATTAACCGGCGTTAAAAGCAAAGATCGCAGCCTGCGGCAGCTCCTACGGAGAATTCCGTGTGGGAGCTGCCGCAGGCTGCGATCTTTTGATCTTGTTTTTAAACGATCGGAAAACTGTTGAAGTCCACGGCATTGGCCAGTTGGCTATCGATCAGGCTGATAAAACCCTGGACCTGCGGGCAGTTGAAATGCGATCGCATGGCCGCTTCCGATTGCCAGTGGGCGCTGACGGTCCAGCGATTGGTGTCCTCGGGGCAGCGGTCGACCATATAGGATTCGCAGCCCGGTAGTTCACGCAGGGTTTCGACAATCTTTTGCAGTTGCTTACCCAGTTCATCCGAGCGGCCGGCGGCGGCCTGTACCTGTACGGTATTGATCACTTCATGGGACATTGCTCACACTCCTGAATCAGGCCGGACGAATCCTGCTCATTGAGGGATAACGCCTATGCAGGATAGGCCTGCCCCCGGGGACCGCCAATAGCCAATCGCCGGATAAAGCCGCAGGCCAATCCGTCAGGCTACCTGCTGCAGAATGTCGCGCAAACGGTCCAGGGCAATGTCGATGTCGAGGGTTTCGATGGCGCCAAAACCGAAGAAAAGCCCGGCCCTGGGCGCTTGCTGATAGAAAAAGCTGTCGATGGCATAGAGCCCGACTTCGACTTTTTTCGCCAGTTCGATCACCAATGGAATATCCATCGGCACTTTGCACATCACCACCAAGTGGAAACCGGCGGTGGTCGGCACCGCCTCCAGCCAGGGCGAAAGATCGCCGGCCATGCGCGCCAGGATTCGCTCGCGGCGCCCGGCATAGATCGTATGGCAGCGCCGGATGTGCTTGAGCAGGCAGCCTTCGGCGATGAACTTGGCCAGCGCCCATTGTGGCAGGGTCGAAGTGTGCAGGTCGGTGAGCTGTTTGGCACGCACCACGGCCTCGAGGATCGCTGGCGGCAGGATCGCATAGCCCAGACGCAGTTCCGGCAACAGGGTTTTCGAGAACGTTCCGACGTACGCGACGATCCCCCGTTCATCCATGCTTTGCAGGGAGTCGGCAGGACGGCCCTCGTAGCGGAATTCGCTGTCGTAGTCGTCCTCGATGATGATCGCGCCCAGCTCATGAGCCTTGGCCAGCAGGGCTACCCGACGCGCCGGGCTCATCGGCATGCCCAGCGGAAACTGGTGCGAAGGGGTGACGTAGATCAGGCGCGTACCGCGAGGAATCTGGTCCACCACAATGCCTTCGGCGTCCACCGGCATGCCAATCACCGTGGCGCCATGGCTGCCGAACAGCAGCCGCGCCGGTGGGTAGCCTGGGTCTTCCATGGCGACCAGGCTGCCTGGACTGATCAGCACCCGTGCGATCAGGTCCAGCGCCTGCTGCGCACCGTTGCACACCACCACATCCTCATCCTGGCAATTGACCCCGCGGGAGAACGCGATGTGCCGGGCAATGGCGTTGCGCAGGGCTGGCAAACCCTCTGGCAGGCTGTAGAGGCCTTTGGAACCGGCAATCTGGCGCAGTGCGTGAGAGGTGCAGCGTCGCCAGTCATCCTGGGGAAACTGGCCCTTGCTGGTGGCGCCGCCGATGAAGTCGTAGCGCAGCGAGCCCTCAAGCGTCGGGTGACGCAGAAACACCGGCAGGTTGCGCCAGGACTCGATCACCTCGAAACCGGCAAGCTCGCAATGGCTCTGTTTACGCTGCACCTTCGAAGTGCGCGCGTTGACGTAAGTGCCTTTGCCGACCACGCCGGTGAGGAAGTTTTCGTAGGTCAGTTGGGCGTAGGTATCGGAAATGGTCTTGCGCGAAATACCCAATTGCCCGGCCAGCAAGCGGCTGGGCGGCAGTTGCGTCCCGGCGGTCAGGCGACCGGACTCGATGGCGCTGCGCAGTTGGTTGTACAGCTGGCCGGCCAGGTCCTTGCGGCCGTTGATGACAACATGTAGTTCCATACCGGCGAGGCTCCGGGGCTGTTGAGGCGCGTGTGCGTCGCGCAAGATTACCCCTATCAGCTGGTGGTACAGAAGTTGTGCAGTGGAAAAATCGTCAATTGGTCTGGTGGCGGTGGTCCCCGGGGAAATCGCCTGATTGGATCTGTCTTGCCTGCGAGCCAGCGACTACCGTGAAGGTCACATCAATGCTGCACGAGATCGCTCCATGACCCCCCGCCTGGATTATTACAGCGCGTCCCCCAAAGCGATGAAAGCCATGATCGCGATGGAGGCCCTGACCAGCAGCCTGAGCATCGAGCAGGGCCTGCTGCACCTGATCAAGATTCGTGCTTCGCAGCTCAATGGCTGTGCCTTCTGCACCGACATGCATTCCGTGGATGCACGGCGCCTGGGCGAAAGCGATCGGCGCCTCTATTCSATAGTGGTCTGGCGCGACAGTAATTTTTTCAATCCGCGGGAAAGAGCCGCGCTGGCCTGGACCGAGGCGGTCACCTTGCTCTGCGAAAGCCATGTGCCGGACGATGTCTACGCCCAAACCCGGGAGCAGTTCAGTGAAAGCGAAATGGTCGACTTGACCATCGCCATCACCACCATCAACAGCTGGAACCGCCTGGCCGTGAGCTTTCGTCAGACGCCCAGCACCTGAGTCTTTGTCATGGCAGGTTCATGAACGACCCGCAGGATGCAACTGTCAGTGTCAGATCGACAGGGAGTCCTCGATGTCAGTCATGGAAACCAGCACCCGCCAGGGGGCTACCGAGTATCGTGTAGCCATTGATAAAAACACCTCCTGGCGCCAGTTGGCAGCAGGTATCGACCCCGAACTGGCGCTGTGTTTCACCGTCAGCGCCCGTTGCGGTTGCTTCATGCAGGCCGCCCGCAGTCTCAACCTCAAGGCCACCCGCCTGCGCAGGCAACTGGTGCTGCTGGAGACGCAGCTCCAGTGTTCATTGTTCAACCATTCAGACAATGGTTTCAGCCTCAGCCGCGATGGCTTGCGTTTGCACGCACAATTGATCGCCCTGGCCCATGAGCGCAATTTGCCGGTGATCGAGCAGCCGTTGATTCGCCTGGCCGTGGCGGATTCGATCCTGCATGACATTCTCGGACGCGGCCTGGTTGCACTGCTGCGGCGCAACGCCAGCGTGCGGCTGGACATCATCACGCTCGACAGCGAATTGTCATTGCAGGCGGTCAGCGCCGACGTGGTGGTGTGGCTGGGCGAGACCGAGTCGCCGTTACCGGGGCCAAGCTTTGCCACCACTGAACCCCGGCGTCTGGTGCAACTGGATTACCTGGCGCACATTGCCAAGCGCTACTCGCGGGTCGCTTCCAGGCCGGAATGCCTGGATGACCTGGCCGATTTTCTCCTGGTGCAATGGCAGCAGGACGGCCATGTAGAAAGCTTGCGGCCATGGAATGCGCTGGTGGATCAGCGCCTGGCCGGAGCGGTGCAGCTGCAATCCTGGGAGCTGATGCTGGAGATGATCCGTTGCAGTGCCTGCATAGGTCTGCTGCCGCACTACATGAGCCACTTCGACCGCGGGCTGATCGCCTTGCCGGGCCTGTTTGACCAGCCGATGCGACGTCAGGTGTGGATGGCGGTCAACGCCCATTCCGGGGACGACGCGCAGGTAAGGATGATCGTCGAATTGATCGAAAACACCTTCAATGAGCGCCGGGCGTGGTTTGAATGAAGATGTTTCGGCAAGCTGCAATCGCCACAAAGGTTTCGTTCGTTATAGAGTGAACGGCCATGTCTGCTTCAAGGATGATTCACCCATGCCAGCCACCGAACCCGTTATCACCCTCGAGCGCTTCAACGAATCCCATATCGAAGGCATTACGGCGCTGTACAACGATCCGGCAATCGCCCGTCAAACCCTGCAAATGCCGTTTCAGTCCACCGAACTCTGGCGCAGTCGCCTGGCGCTGGATAACGAACGCCTGGTGAAAGTGGTGGCCCTGCATCAAGGGACGGTCGTCGGCAACATTGGCCTGGAGCAGTTCTCACGCATTCGTCGCAGCCATGCCGGCAGTTTCGGCATGGGCGTTGCGGTGGCGTGGCAGGGCAAGGGCGTGGGTTCGAAGCTGCTCGCGACGGCGCTGGATATCGCTGACAACTGGATGAATCTGCAGCGCATCGAGCTTTCAGTGTACGCCGACAACGAAGCGGCCATTGCCCTGTACCGCAAATTCGGCTTCGAAATCGAGGGGCTTTTCCGTGATTACGCCGTGCGCGACGGCGTGCTGGTGGACACCTTGAGCATGGCGCGCCTGCGTCGCCCGCCCAAGGCCGGTTGAGTCAGTCACCCAGGGCAAACCTCTGGCGTACCTCCCGGCTGTTAGTTGCACACCGGCTGCACGCATCTGCCATGCTCAATGTCCGTAGCACCGCTGCAACCAAAGGAACACTGCAATGGACGATGTACAGCAACTGGGTGAAATGCTGCGCCACTACGCGGAAAGCGAAGCGCACAAGAAGCAACTGTTTGAGTCCCAGTCGGCCGATTGGACAGCGCGTATTGGTGGGCTGTTCGATCAGATCCAGCAGTGGCTGGAACCGGTGCAGGCGCCGCACCTGCTGGAAGTGAGCCGGGAAGCCTATGTCGCCTCGGGTCCCAGCGTGCCTGTCGAGACATCGACATTCAAGACCGAGAAACTGTCCATTGTGATTGCCGGCAGAGCGGTGGAGTTTGTCCCGGAAGTGATGGGGGCGGGCGGGCAGATTTCATTGGCGGTGATGGGATTGACCGCTGCGCGTTTCGGCAGTGTCTCACTGGTTTGCCAGCCACCTTCCAATAGCTGGCAATGGCGCAAGACCAACGGTTTGAAAGACCCGGATGTGTTCCCCTTCGATGCGAACTTTCTGGCGCAGCAGTTGCAAAGTCTGATTCCCCGGGATCGCAGTTGAGCCTTTGATCAGCGACACATGACCCCGTGGGAGTGGGCTTGCCCCGGGCGGCGTTCCGACGATGGCGGATAGTCAGGCGACGTTGATGTTGAATGTGTCGCCCTCATCGCGAGCAGGCTCGCTCCCACAGGTGATCTCTGTTGTACCCGGATCCACTGTGGGAGCGAGCCTGCTCGCGAAGACGTCGCTGATGCCGATACAAAACTCAAGTCAGACGGACCTTTGAGCCCCGCATCATTTCAACGCCGGGTCCCCCATGTTCATTTTCTTCCAGCCCTGCAACAGAACTTGCGCCTTGGGCTCCTGGCCGTTGTCCAGGTAGTACTGGATCAACGACAAGCGGGCATTGCGGTTGGACGGTTGTTCTTTCAACAGCCGTTCCAGCTCTGCGCACGCCTCGTCAATCTTGCCGCTGTCATGCAGGGCCACCGCCAGCACATAGCCGAACTGTCCGCTCTGTGGCTCCAGTTGCGCGGCCTTGCGCAGGTACGGCATGGCCTGTGCGGCCATGCCCGCGCGAATCAGCGCAAGGCCCTGGGTGTGTTGCAGCAGGCCTGAGTCGGGGTGGTCCTTGAGGCTTTGCGCCAGCAGGACATGGCCTTCCTGACGGCGACCGTTGGCCTCCAGCCATTGCACCAGGGTGACCAGTGCCGGATAGAAGTCCGGATCGCGTTGCAGGGCGGTACGCAGCAATGCTTCGACTTCTGCGCTGCGGCCATCAGCCTGATAGAGCATCGCCAGGTTGAGGTTGGCCTCGGCACGCTCGGGCAGGCTTTTCTGGACTGTCTCGTATTCAGCGATGGCGACATTCCAGCTGTCCTGGGCGGTGCCCAGTCCATTGCGTGCCACGCTCAGCAAATCCCGGGCGGCGGCGATGCGCACTGCTCTGACAGGATCATTCAACAAGGGGGTCAGCAGCTGCGCGCGCTCCGGTGGCGGCAGGAATGCGCTGAGCGCGCGTATGGCGCTCTCACGTACTTGAGGCGCCGGGTTGTTCAGGTCCCTGGTGGCCAGTTTCAACGCTTGTTCGCTCGGATACAGCGACAATTCGCCGAGCAGCGTCGCGTGCYGGATCGCCGGCAGATTGCTGCGTCGCAGTTGCTCGAACAGCGCCTGCGCCGCACCCGGTTGACCGTTACGGATCAGCCACAGGCTTTCGTCGTAACGCGGGGCTTGCACTGCGCTGGCGTTGGCGGTGTTCCACAGTTTGAATTGCCCGGTGATCTTGTCGCCGGCCTTGCCCTGGTGGCAGGTCAGGCAGGCGTCCGGCGTACCGAGAATCTTTGCTCGCTCAGGGTTGGGAATGCTGAAGCTGTGGTCATGCCGCAAGTCATTGCCCATGTAGAACTTGCCGGGCATGTGGCAATCCACGCACTGCGAACCCGGTTGGCCCATGGTGTGGCGCGTGTGTTCGATTGAATCGTAGTTTTTCGCTTGCAGGCCCTTGCCGTCGACGCCTTCCACGGTGGTTTTGCCGGCGGCGTTATGGCATTGCAGGCAAACGCCGTTGCCTGGCGCTTTCAATTGAGTGCTGTGCGGGTTGTGGCAGTTGCTGCAACGCACGCCCTTGTCGAACATTTTGCTCTGGGCGAAGGAGCCGTGTTCGAACACTTCGTCCTTGATCTTGCCGTCCAGCGCGTACAGTTCACGGGTCAGAACGCTCGGCAGGTAGTCGTCCATCAGGCGCTTGCCGACTGTGTAACCGTCGTCCAATGGTGCGCGGCGCGAGTGGCAGCGGGCGCAGGTTTCGATTTCGACGGTGGCGTTCTTGTCCTTGAGGTCGACGGCAAATCCGGCATGGATCAGGTCGGTTTTCTTCGCCGTCCATTCCAGGTGGCTGGACGCCGGACCGTGGCAGGCCTGACAACCGACACCGAGGCTGTTCCAGTGACTGTCGAAGGTGTTCTTCGCCGCATCGAAATTGCGTTTGAAACCGGTGGTGTGACACTCGACACACATGAAATTGGCGTTCTGGCTCGGTTTGCTCCAGTGCAGCGGGTTCTTGAAGTTCACACCCTGGCCCGGATACAGGTGAAACCAGCGGTGCTTCTCGGTATCCCAGGCTACGCCGAGCGCCTGCAGGCGGCCTTCGCCGACCTCGATCAGGTATTGCTGCAAGGGGGCGACGCCAAAAGCATAGGCCACCTTGAAGTCGGCATTCTTGCCGTCGACACCGGGGGTGTTGACCCGGAATTCGTCGCCTTTGCGCGAGAACACCGTGGTCTCTTTTTCGGTCTTGAAGGTGACGTTATTGAAGTCGCCGAGCAGGGTGTCGGCGTTGGCTTGCTGCATCGCCAACTGGTGATGGGAGCCTTGCCAGTCCTTGACCTGCTCGCCGTGGCAGCCCTGGCATTGTTGCTCGTCGACCATTTTCGCAGGCACGAGAGCGACCGGTTGCGGCTTGGCCGATTCGACGACAGGGGCGCTGACAGGGACTGGCTGGAGCTGCGTCGGTGTACTGCTCAGCAAAAACCAGCCAATACCTGCCACTGCGAGCAGCAAGATGCCGATGGTGACCGGGAACAGATAACGGTTGATCAGGGTCGGTTGCGAAACAGGGTGTGGGTTTGCAGCTTTATTTTTATGTTTCGGCATCACGACTTCCATGGTCCAGGTGCGATTGCCTTGCGGTGCGCGATGAAGCTCGATGCAGCTTTGCCGGATGGTCGGCGTGTGTCAAATGACGTTGCGTTGGGCTGATGGCCCCTTCGCGGGCAAGGCACCCAATCACTCCCCGACAAACCACCGGTAATGTACTGCGACAAACGTTTATTGCAGTCCTGCATCACGTCTTTTTATTGCACTTGCTCGGCTGTGGAGGCATCGAACGGATAGATCCGACGCCATTCGGACGCCATGTCGACGACCGTCCAGCCACGTTTGTTTGCTTCGTCCAGAGCCTTGTCCAGACGACCGATCTGCGATTGCCGGTCGTAAGCCCATTCGCGTTTGGCGTCGGTGTGATGCACCAGGCCCATGAAGCGTTTACCGGGACCGGCGGCGGTCCACTGGAGCATTTGCAAGTCACCGTCGGAGTTGCCAACGGCGAGGATTGGCCGGCGTCCGATCACGGCGTCGATGCTTTCCGGTTTGCCCGGGCCATCGTCGTTGTGGGCCAGTTTTGGCGTGCGCAGGATAGACGCCTGGCCGTCCTTGAATTGATAGGCAGTGACAAAGGTGGTGCCAATGACCTGTTCTGGCGGGATGCCATAGACCTTCTCGGCGAAGGCGCGCATGAACCCGGTGTCGCCGCCGGACACGATGTAGGTCTTGAAGTCCCGGCTGCGCAGGTAGTCGAGCATTTCCAGCATCGGCTGGAAGATCATCTCGGTGTACGGCTTGCCGGTTTTTGGATGGCGGGCCTGGCTCAGCCAGGTTTTGGCGTAGTCATCGAAGGCATCGGTGGTCATGCCGGAGTGGGTCGCTGCGAAAATCTTCAGCAGGCCTTCCATGCCAGTGGCGGCCAGGGCCTTGTGATCGTTTTCCAGCACCGCCTGGAAGGGCTGGGTGGTTTTCCATTCCGGGTGCTGCGGCGCGGTGCGCTTGACTTCCTCGAGGGCGAACAGCAACTCGAAGTACATCGGCTGCTCGCTCCACAAAGTGCCGTCGTTATCGAACACGGCAATGCGGTCCTCGGGCTTTACGAAGTCCTTGCTGTTTTGATCGGTGACCGTCTGCACGAACTCGGTGATCTGCTTTTTCGACGGGCCATCGTTCCAGGAGGGTAGCGGCTCGGCCGCCTGAACCAGTAACGGCAGGCTCAAGGCCAGGGTCAGCAGGAAGCTGAATGCGCAGTGATGGCGCAACGATATCGAATTCGTCATGGGAAATCCTTCTCGTGAACGGGGTTGGGCGGATGCAGTGCACAAGTGACTGATTCTCTGTTGCGCCCGGCCTGACTATGCAGCGTAGACAAGGATTCCCTGATTTGGCGCAGCGCCTGATCTTTGTCCGGTTCACGGCCGTAACAGGTCCGCAGGAAGGTTTGCAGGCGCGGGCCGTCAGGCTGCGACGGCTGCGTCGGGTCCACAGATACCCAGTTGCAGTTCGACCAGGCTGCCGACCATGACGGGATCGGCGGGTTGCAGGCTGACGCTGACCCGCAGTTCGGGTTCGGCGGCGAGGGTGCTTGTGTCGATCAGGCAAAGGAACAAGGTGCCGAATTTTGTGGTGGATGAGCGATTGCAATCGCGAGCAGGTCGGAYCGCCGCACCGTCGCTCCCACAGGGGATCGGTGGCGCACACTGATCCAGTGTGCGCGGGCTTGCCCGCGATGGCGGATTTACATTCAACGCTGATGGTGGCTGATCTGCCACCTTCGCGAGCAAGCTCGCTCCAGGGGATTCAGTTCTTCTTCGCCTGCTCCCACACCCGTTCTTCCTGCGCACGCAGTTCCGGCGTGAATTCGGCACCAAAGTCTTCAGCCTCGAACACCTGGCGAATCTCGATCTCGGCTTCGGTGCCTGGCATCGGGTTGGGGCAGCGCTTGACCCACTCGATGGCTTCTTCTTTGGACTTCACTTTCCACAACCAGAAGCCGGCGATCAGTTCCTTGGTTTCGATGAAGGGGCCGTCGATGACCGAGCGTTGCTCCCCCGAAAACTTTACGCGGGCGCCTTTGCTGCTGGGGTGCAGGCCTTCGCCTGCGAGCATGATGCCGGCCTTGACCAGTTCTTCGTTGTAGTTGCCCATGGCAGTCAGCAGTTCCTGGCTGGGCATCACGCCGGCTTCGGAATCGGCGCTGGCCTTGATGATGATCATGAATCGCATGGTGATTTCTCC
>NZ_JBFUIC010000083.1:0-19994 GCF_056402075.1 Pseudomonas sp. P4_C3 | reverse complement strand
CTTTATTGGCCTGCGTGCGCCTGACGCTCGAGCTTCTTCAGGAACACCGTCATTTCCTTCTCGGCCTGTTTGTCACCATGGCCGCGAGCAGCTTCCAGGCCTTGCTCCCAGGCTTGCCGCGCGGCCGCAAAGTCCGCCAGCGCCAGATGGGCCTTGCCCAGTAGTTTCCACGCCGCCGAATACTTCGGATCGAATTCGACGCAGCGTTGAAAATGCTCCACTGCCTTGGCGTTCTCCCCCAGATCCAGATAGCCCTTGCCCAGGCCGAAGCGTAGCAAAGCGTTATCCACACCTTTGGCGAGCATTTTTTCCAGGGATTCGATCATTGGTGGATTCCTTTTTGGGGCGTGTCAGGAAGTTATCCGGGATCTGGAAGTCCGCTATCGCGAGCAAGCTCGCTCCCACAGTTGATCTTCAGAAACACAAATGGTGTGTACGACCGAGAACCCTGTGGGAGCGAGCTTGCTCGCGATGAGGCCAGTCTGATCACCAGAAAAATCTGGATCAGAAGAAGCTCAACCCCACATGGAACAGCTTCTCCACATCGCGAATATGCTTTTTATCCACAAGGAACAAAATCACATGGTCGCCCGTTTCGATCACGGTGTCGTCATGGGCAATGATCACTTCTTCGTCGCGGATAATCGCACCGATAGTGGTGCCCGGTGGCAGGCCGATGTTCTCGATGGCCTTGCCGATCACCTTGCTCGATTTCGCATCGCCATGGGCGATCGCCTCGATGGCTTCTGCCGCACCCCGGCGCAGTGAGTGCACGCTGACGATGTCGCCCCGGCGCACGTGGGCCAGCAAGGTGCCAATGGTCGCCAGTTGCGGGCTGATGGCGATGTCGATGTCGCCGCCCTGGATCAGATCGACATAAGCCGGGTTGTTGATGATGGTCATCACCTTCTTCGCACCGAGGCGTTTGGCCAGCAGCGAAGACATGATATTGGCTTCGTCGTCGTTGGTCAGGGCCAGGAACAGATCGGCGTCGGCAATGTTCTCTTCCATCAACAGGTCGCGGTCCGAAGCGCTGCCCTGCAACACCACGGTGCTGTCGAGGTGGTCCGAGAGATGACGGCAACGTGCCGGATTCATCTCGATGATCTTTACCTGATAACGGCTTTCGATGGCCTCGGCCAGACGCTCGCCGATCTGCCCGCCACCGGCGATGACGATGCGTTTGTAGGTTTCGTCGAGACGGCGCATTTCGCTCATGACCGCGCGAATGTTCGCTTTGGCGGCGATGAAAAATACTTCGTCGTCGGCCTCGATCACCGTGTCGCCTTGGGGCAGGATCGGTCGGTCGCGACGGAAAATCGCCGCGACGCGGGTTTCCACGTTCGGCATGTGTTCGCGCAGCTGCCGCAGTTGCTGACCCACCAGCGGCCCGCCGTAATAAGCCCGCACGGCCACCAGTTGCGCCTTGCCTTCGGCGAAGTCGATCACCTGCAAGGCGCCGGGATGCTGGATCAGGCGCTTGATGTAGTTGGTAACCACTTGTTCCGGGCTGATCAGCACGTCCACCGGAATCGCTTCGTTCTGGAACAACTGCTCTTCGCGGGTCAGGTACGCGGCTTCGCGAACCCGGGCGATTTTGGTCGGAGTGTGGAACAGGGTGTGGGCGACCTGGCAGGCGACCATGTTGGTTTCGTCACTGTTGGTCACCGCGACCAGCATGTCGGCGTCATCGGCCCCGGCCTGACGCAGCACGGTCGGGAATGAACCGCGACCCTGCACCGTGCGGATGTCCAGGCGGTCGCCGAGGTCGCGCAGGCGTTCGCCATCGGTGTCGACCACGGTGATGTCGTTGGCTTCGCTGGCCAGGTGTTCCGCCAGCGAACCGCCCACCTGCCCTGCTCCGAGGATGATGATTTTCATCCATTCACTCCATTGAATCCATTTAACCGCGAGCGGCGGCGATCTTGATCAGCTTGGCGTAGTAGAACCCGTCGTGGCCGCCTTCCTGGGCCAGCAACTGGCGACCATGGGGCTGTTTGATGCCGGCCGCCGTGGCGAGGTCCAGTTCACGGGCGCCCGGCGTGCGGGCGAGGAAGGCTGCGATGACTTCAGTGTTTTCGGTCGGCAGCGTGGAACAAGTGGCGTACAGCAGAATGCCGCCCACCTCCAACGTGTTCCACATGGCGTCGAGCAATTCGCCTTGCAGCAGCGCCAGCGCGGCGATGTCGTCGGGTTGGCGGGTCAGCTTGATGTCCGGGTGACGACGAATCACACCGGTGGCCGAACATGGCGCGTCCAGCAGGATGCGCTGGAACGGCTTGCCGTCCCACCACGCCTGGGTGTCGCGGCCGTCGGCGGCAATCAGTTCGGCGCTCAGTTTCAGGCGTTCGAGGTTTTCCCGCACCCGCACCAGGCGCTTGGCCTCCAGGTCTACCGCCACGACGCCGGCCAGTTTTGGCTCGGCTTCGAGAATATGGCAGGTCTTGCCGCCGGGTGCGCAGCAGGCGTCCAGCACCCGTTGGCCCGGCGCCAGATCCAGTAGATCAGCGGCCAGTTGCGCGGCTTCGTCCTGCACACTGATCCAGCCTTCGGCGAAACCCGGCAGGCTGCGTACGTCAGCGGCGGCTTCGAGCACGATACCGTCGCGGCTATAGACACACGCAGTCGCGACGATACCGGCGTCGGTCAACAAGCCGAGGTAGGCGTCACGGCTGTGGTGGCGACGGTTGACCCGCAGGATCATCGGCGGATGCGCGTTGTTGGCGGCGCAGATGGCTTCCCATTGCTCTGGCCAGAACGCCTTCAGGGATTTTTGCAGCCAGCGTGGGTGCGCGGTGCGCACCACCGGATCACGCTCCAGCTCGGCGAAAATCGTTTCGCTTTCGCGCTGAGCGTTACGCAGAACCGCGTTGAGCAAGGCCTTGGCCCATGGTTTTTTCAACTTGTCGGCGCAACCGACCGTCTCGCCAATCGCGGCATGGGCCGGGACGCGGGTGTAGAGCAACTGATAGAGGCCGACCAGCAACAGGGCCTCGACATCGGCGTCGGCGGCTTTGAACGGCTTCTGCAGCAGTTTGGCCGCCAGTGCCGACAAGCGTGGCTGCCAGCGCGCGGTGCCGAACGCCAGGTCCTGGGTGAAACCGCGATCACGGTCTTCGACCTTGTCCATCTGGGTCGGCAGTGAGCTGTTGAGCGAAGCTTTTCCGCTCAGGACGGCAGCGAGTGCCTTGGCGGCGGCCAGACGCGGGTTCATTGAGTGTCCGCCGCTTGACCGAGGATCGTGCCGGTGGCGAATTTCTCACGGCGGCTGTTGAACAGGTCGCTGAAGTTCAGCGCCTTGCCGCCGGGCAATTGCAGACGGGTCAGGCACAAGGCCTGCTCACCGCACGCGACGATCAGACCGTCCTTGCTGGCGCCGAGGATTTCACCCGGGGCACCTTTGCCTTCGGCGAGGTTCGCGGCCAGCACTTTCAGGGCTTCGCCGTTCAAGGTGCTGTGGGTGATCGGCCACGGATTGAAGGCACGCACCAGACGCTCCAGCTCAATCGCCGGGCGACTCCAGTCGATGCGTGCTTCGTCCTTGTTCAATTTGTGCGCATAGGTAGCGAGGCTGTCGTCCTGCACTTCGCCCTCCAGGGTTGCGGCGGCGAGGCCGGCAATCGCCTGGACCACGGCCGGCGGGCCCATTTCGGCCAGACGATCGTGCAGGCTGCCGCCGGTGTCTTCGGCGCTGATCGGCGTGGCGACTTTCAGCAGCATTGGCCCGGTATCGAGGCCGGCCTCCATACGCATCACGGTCACGCCGCTTTCGGCGTCCCCCGCTTCCACGGCGCGCTGGATCGGCGCCGCACCACGCCAGCGCGGCAGCAGCGAGGCGTGACTGTTGATGCAACCCAGGCGCGGAATATCCAGCACCACTTGCGGCAGGATCAGGCCGTAGGCGACCACCACCATCAAGTCCGGCTTCAGTGCAGCCAGTTCAGCCTGAGCATCTTCGTTGCGCAGGGTCGGCGGTTGCAGCACCGGGATATTGTTCTCTAGAGCAAGCTGCTTGACCGGGCTCGGCATCAGTTTTTGCCCGCGACCGGCCGGACGATCCGGTTGGGTGTAGACCGCGACGATCTCGTAAGGGCTGTCGAGCAGGGCCTTGAGGTGTTCGGCGGCGAATTCCGGGGTGCCGGCAAAGACAATGCGCAGTGGCTCAGTCATGGGTGACGTCTCTTGAAAAGAAAAAGGCTTGCCGCAGCAAGCCTTTGAAGATGGGCATCAGGCGTTCTGGCGATGGAGCTTTTCCAGTTTCTTCTTGATGCGGTCGCGTTTGAGCGTGGACAGGTAATCAACGAACAATTTGCCGTTGAGGTGGTCGCATTCGTGCTGGATGCACACGGCGAGCAAATCTTCGGCGATCAGTTCGTAAGGCTGGCCGTCGCGGTCCAGCGCCTTGACCTTGACCCGTTGCGGGCGATCGACGTTTTCGTAGAAACCCGGCACCGACAGGCAGCCTTCCTGATACTGGCCCATCTCGTCGGTCAACGGTTCGAGCTCGGGGTTGATGAACACTCGCGGTTCGGTGCGGTCTTCGGAGAGGTCCATCACGACGATACGTTTGTGCACGTTGACCTGGGTAGCGGCGAGGCCGATGCCAGGCGCTTCATACATTGTTTCAAACATGTCGTCGACCAACTGACGCACTTCGGCGTCCACTACGGCCACTGGCTTGGCGATAGTGCGCAGGCGCGGATCAGGGAATTCGAGGATGTTCAAAATGGCCATAAGCTTGATGATTGCACGTGTGAAGTAAGGTCGGGTCGATGGCCTGGCGGGTCCGAAGAAATGCAGGCTACCGTTGTAAAACGTAGCTCCCTTCTGTTGACAAGCAAGCCGGGAGCGAGCCATTGACGGCTCTGGCGTTTCACGCGAACGTACATAATAAAGGGATTCACCGCATGAGGAAATCACTACTCGCCCTGCTGCTCCTGGCCTCGGCCGGTCTGGCGTACGGGCAAGTGCAACTTCGGGAAGATATTCCCACCATAAAGCTGTCGCCTCAGGTGCGCAGCAGCCCGGTGACCGAGGCTATCCCCGGCATTGCGCTGAAATCGATCAACAGCTTTCTGCTGAGCAACCGCATCGTCGACAAGGCCGAGGATTTCGACAAGGCGCCCTACATCGTCGCTGGCGATGCCGAACGCGTACTCAGCGGCGCGGGTGACCGTATCTTTGCCCGTGGCCATTTCGATCCGGCGCAACCGGTGTACGGCATCTTCCGCCAAGGCAAGGTCTACACCGATCCGCAGAGCAAGGAAATTCTAGGGATCAACGCCGACGACATCGGCGGCGGTGAGGTCGTGGCCATCGAAGGCGACGTTGCCACCCTGGCGTTGCAACGCACGACCCAGGAAGTGCGCATCGGCGATCGCTTGTTCAGCGGTGAAGAGCACGCGATCAACTCGACCTTCACGCCCAACGCACCGAGTCACGAAATCAACGGTTTGATCATCGATGTGCCGCGTGGGGTCACGCAGATCGGCGAGTTGGACGTGGTTACGCTGAATAAGGGGCAGCGCGACGGCCTGGCCGAAGGCAATCTGCTTGCGGTGATGAAGACCGGCGAAACCGTGCGCGACCGGATCACCGGCCAGCCGTTGAAAATTCCCGATGAGCGCGCTGGTCTGCTGATGGTTTTCCGTACCTACGACAAACTCAGTTATGGGTTGGTGCTTAGCGCTTCGCGCTCGCTGTCGGTGATGGACAAGGTGCGAAATCCGTAAGCGTGCTTCACAAGTTACCAACAGAGTTATCCACAGCTTATTCCCGTTTGTACGGGTGCTTATTACGATCAAGGATGATCCATGTCGCTGTCTACTGTTACACCGGTTTCCCCCGCGGAGCTGGAAGCTCGATTACGTCTGCATCGTTTGCCGGAACTCGGTCCTGCGCGTTTCAAGAAATTGCTCGAAGCCTTTGGTTCGGCATCCAAAGCCATTAGCGCACCGGCCAGTGCCTGGCGTTCGCTGGGTTTGCCACTGGCGTGTTCCGAGGCCAGACGAAGCACCGAGATTCGTGACGGCGCCAGCCACGCATTGGCCTGGTTAGAGCACCCGGCCCAGCATTTACTGATGTGGGACCAACCGGACTACCCGGCACTGCTGGCACAAATCAGCGATGCACCACCGCTGTTATTTGTCGCGGGCAATCCGGGCATTCTGGAAAAACCACAACTGGCAATGGTCGGCAGCCGGCGCGCGTCCCGGCCGGGGATGGACACCGCTGCGGCGTTTTCCCGCAGCCTGGCCGGTGCCGGTTTTGTCATTACTAGCGGCCTGGCCCTGGGCATTGACGCCGCCGCGCACCAGGCCGCGCTCGACGTCGGTGGGCAAACGGTCGGTGTGCTCGGCACGGGGCTCGAGAAGTTTTATCCACAGCGAAATAGACGCCTGGCGGACGCCATGATCGCTTCGGGCAGCGCAGTGCTTTCGGAGTTTCCGCTGGATGCAGGCCCCAGCGCCGGCAACTTCCCCCGGCGCAACCGGATCATCAGTGGTTTGTCTCTCGGGGTGCTGGTGGTCGAAGCCAGTGTCGCCAGCGGTTCACTGATCACCGCGAGGCTGGCGGCGGAACAGGGGCGCGAGGTGTTTGCGATGCCCGGGTCGATCCATCACCCCGGCGCCCGCGGCTGTCATCAGTTGATTCGGGACGGTGCGGTGCTGGTGGAAACCATCGAACATATCCTTGAAGCCTTGCGCGGTTGGCAACGACTGTCGTTATCCACGCAAACCTGCACTCCTATGACGACTCACCCACTGCTGAAGCTGCTGCATGCCGCGCCTCTCACCAGCGAAGCGCTGGCCGACGCAAGCGGCTGGGCCTTGCCAAAAGTGCTGGCTGCGTTGACGGAACTGGAAATGGATGGCTGCGCCGTGTGCGAAAGCGGACGCTGGTTTGCGCGGGTGAGCTAGGTTTTATAAACAAGATCGGTAAACTGCGCAGAGCCTTATTCTGGAGTGTTTTTCATGGTCAACAGTTGGCGTGTGCAACAAGCCGCGCAAGCAATTCGCGCCGGGGCGGTGATTGCCTACCCAACCGAAGCAGTCTGGGGCCTGGGGTGCGACCCGTGGGACGAGGAAGCGGTGGAGCGTCTGCTGCTGATCAAGGGCCGGTCTGTGGATAAGGGGCTGATTCTGGTCGCCGACAATATCCGTCAATTCGATTTCCTCTTCGAAGACTTTCCCGAGTTGTGGATGGACCGCATGGCCAGCACGTGGCCAGGTCCGAACACCTGGCTGGTGCCGCACCAGAACCTGCTGCCGGAGTGGATTACCGGGGTGCATGAGACGGTAGCGCTACGCGTCAGCGATCATCCGCTGGTACGGGACTTGTGCGCGCTGGTCGGGCCGTTGGTGTCGACGTCGGCCAACCCGCAGGGGCGCCCGGCGGCACGTACGCGGATTCGCGTCGAACAGTATTTCCGTGGCCAGGTGGATCTGGTGCTGGGTGGCAATCTGGGCGGGCGCAAGAACCCGAGCGTGATTCGCGATCTGGCGACCGGCAGGGTTGTGCGCCCGGACTGATATCACGTCATCGTTCTTCGCTGGCAAGCCAGCTCCTACAGGTTTATCGCGAAACTTGTAGGAGCTGGCTTGCCAGCGAAGGCGTCCTCAGGGCAACAAAACAACCGAGCCCGTCGTACGCCGCGCCGACAACTCGGTCTGCGCCTTCGCCGCTTCAGCCAGTGGATAACGCTGGCTGATGTCCACGGTCAGCTTGCCGCTGATGATCATCTCGAACAACTCGTCGGCCATGCGTTGCAGGTTCTCGGCGTTGTTCGCATAAGTGCCGAGGGTTGGCCGGGTCACGTACAGCGAGCCTTTCCCTGCCAGGATCCCCAGGTTCACGCCGTCGACCGCGCCGGACGCATTGCCGAAACTCACCACAAGCCCGCGTGGCGCGGCGCTGTCGAGTGAAGTCAGCCAGGTGTCTTTGCCAACGCCGTCGTACACCACCGGGACTTTTTTGCCGTCAGTCAATTCCAGCACGCGTTGCGCGACGTTTTCATGACTATAGTCGATGGTCGCCCAGGCTCCGTTGGCCTTGGCCAGTGCAGCTTTCTCTGCCGAGCTGACCGTGCCGATCAGCTTCACGCCCAAGGCTCTGGCCCATTGGCAGGCCAGGGAACCGACCCCACCGGCCGCCGCATGGAACAAGATGGTTTCGCCACCCTTGAGTTCATAAGTCTGGCGCAGCAGGTACTGCACGGTCAGGCCCTTGAGCATCACGCCGGCGGCCTGTTCGAAGCTGATGGCGTCCGGCAGTTTCACCAGATTGGCCTCGGGCAAGACGTGAACATCGCTGTAGGCGCCCAGAGGGCCGCTGCCATAGGCCACGCGATCGCCAATCTTGAAGCGGGTCACGTCGCTGCCCACTGCCTCGACCACGCCCGCACCTTCTGAGCCAACACCCGACGGCAGGGACGGTGGTGGATACAAACCGCTGCGGTAATAGGTGTCGATGAAGTTCAGGCCGATGGCCTTGTTGGTCACGCGCACTTCCTTCGGACCTGGCTCGGCGGGTTGGTAATCCACATATTCGAGCACTTCGGGGCCGCCATGGGCGCGGAACTGGATACGCTTTGCCATCAGAACTCTCCATAGGTCGTTTTACCAAGCGCCCTATCGGACTCCTAAGCTTGATCTTCGTCAACTGCGAAGGGGTAACTTGCGATGTTATGCTACGGGCCCATTTGCGCAGGCTGAGCTCCAATGGAGCACCGCGTAGTTTTGCCCGATTCAAGGTGATGACATGACGACCCGCACCGAGGCCGTAAAAGCCTACCTGCTCGACCTGCAAGAGCGCATTTGCGCTGCCCTGGAAGCCGAAGACGGCGGCAC
Organism: Pseudomonas sp. P4_C3; assembly: GCF_056402075.1. NCBI lineage: Bacteria > Pseudomonadati > Pseudomonadota > Gammaproteobacteria > Pseudomonadales > Pseudomonadaceae > Pseudomonas > Pseudomonas sp. P4_C3. The sequence continues at coordinate 11,145 of NZ_JBFUIC010000083.1, read as the reverse complement.
GCAATTCGTCGAAGACGCCTGGACCCGGCCTGCCGGCGGTGGCGGTCGCACCCGCGTGATCGAAAACGGCGCGGTGATTGAAAAGGGCGGCGTCAACTTTTCCCATGTCTTCGGCAGCGGTCTTCCACCGTCTGCCAGCGCTCATCGACCGGAACTGGCGGGCCGTGGCTTTGAAGCCCTGGGCGTGTCGCTGGTGATTCACCCGCACAACCCGCACGTGCCGACTTCCCACGCCAACGTGCGCTTTTTCATCGCTGAAAAAGAAGGTGAAGAACCGGTCTGGTGGTTTGGCGGCGGCTTCGACCTGACCCCGTATTACGGCAACGAAGAAGACTGCATCCACTGGCACCGCGTCGCCGAGCAGGCCTGTGCGCCGTTTGGCCCGGACGTTTACCCGCGTTACAAGGCCTGGTGCGACAGCTACTTCCACATCAAGCATCGCCACGAGCCGCGCGGCATCGGCGGGTTGTTTTTCGACGACCTGAACGAGTGGGACTTTGACACCAGCTTCGCCTTCATGCGCGCCATCGGCGACGCGTACATCGACGCCTATCTGCCGATCGTGCAGCGCCGCAAGAACGATGCGTTCACAGCCAAGCAGCGCGAGTTCCAGGAATTCCGCCGTGGCCGCTATGTTGAATTCAATCTGGTCTACGACCGTGGCACGTTGTTCGGCCTGCAATCGGGTGGACGGACCGAGTCGATCTTGATGTCGCTGCCACCACAAGTGCGCTGGGGTTACGACTGGAAGGCCGAGCCTGGCAGCGAAGAAGCGCGCCTGACCGAGTATTTCCTGCAAGACCGCGATTGGTTGGCCGAAGCCTGAATGAGGAATCCTGATGGACCGTTATGTCGTATTCGGTAACCCGATTGGCCACAGCAAGTCGCCGTTGATCCATCGTCTGTTCGCCCAGCAGACCGCGCAAAAGCTGGACTACAACACGCTGCTGGCGCCACTCGACGACTTTTCCACCTGTGCCCGGACGTTTTTCCTCGAGGGTCGCGGTGCCAATGTGACGGTGCCGTTCAAGGAAGAAGCCTATCGATTGGCGAACAGCCTGACGGCGCGGGCGCAACGGGCCGGAGCGGTGAACACCCTGAGCAAACTGGCCGATGGCAGTCTGCTGGGCGACAATACCGACGGTGCCGGGCTGGTGCGCGATCTGACGGTCAACGCCGGATTCAGCCTCAAGGGCAAACGCATCCTGTTGCTCGGCGCTGGCGGCGCGGTGCGCGGTGCTTTGGAGCCGTTGCTGGCCGAGCAACCGGCATCGGTGATCATCGCTAACCGCACGGTGGACAAGGCCGAGTTGCTGGCGGAACTGTTCTGCGATCTGGGGCCGGTCTCGGCCAGCGGCTACGACTGGTTGCAGGAGTCGGTGGATCTGATCATCAATGCGACCTCCGCGAGCCTGACGGGCGATGTGCCGCCGATTGCGCCCAGCCTGATCGAACCGGGCAAAACAGTGTGCTACGACATGATGTACGGCAAGGAACCGACCTCGTTCTGCCGCTGGGCCAGCGAACACGGGGCGGCGGTGGCGATGGATGGCTTGGGCATGCTGGCCGAGCAAGCGGCGGAGGCGTTCTTCCTGTGGCGCGGCATACGCCCGGATACGGTACCGGTGTTGGCTGAACTTCGCCGACAGTTGGCCCTATAACCTACTGTAGGAGCGAGCTTGCTCCGGGCGGCGTTCCGACGAAGGTCGTGAACGATAATGCGCAAAACCAGATGCCCAGCTGCGCTCTCAGGTTTTTCGCGAGCAAGCTCGCTCCTACAGAGAGCGGTGTTTCAATCCTCAAACCGGATCGGGCATTTTTCCGCCCCTTCCAGCTTCCTCAGCTCTTCCACCACCTGCGGCCGAGCCCGGCGCAAGGTCAGGCTGCGGTCCTGGCGCAGCAGGCGCCGCGCTTCCTGATGCAGCATTTCCACCCCTGAATAGTCGATGAAGTTGATCTGCTGCGCCTCGATCACCACGCGCGCGCCGTGCATGCGTTGCAGGCGCACTTGCAGGTAATGGCTGGCGCCAAAAAAGATCGAACCGCCCACCCGCAGAATGTCCTCCTCGCCATCTCGCACATGCTGCACCCGTGGTTGCGATGTGCGCTTGAGGTAGAAAAAAAGCGAGGCCAGCACGCCAGCGTAGATCGCTGTCTGCAGTTCCAGCAGCAGCGTGGCGACGCAGGTCAGCGCCATGACCACGAACTCAGCGCGGCTGACCCGCAACAACGCGCGAATGCCGCGATGGTCCACCAGTCCCCAGGCGATCAACAGAATGCTGCCGGCCATGGCCGGAATCGGGATGTGCGCGATCAGGCTCGCGCCGAAGATCGCAAACAGCGCCACCCACAATGCCGAAAAAACCCCGGCCAGTGGCGAACAGGCCCCTGCTTCATAGCTCAGGGCTGAGCGAGTGAAGGAGCCGGCCGACAGCGAGCCGGAAAAAAACGCACCGACGAAGTTCGACAGGCCTTGGGCACGAACTTCCTGATTCGCGTCGAGTAATTGCTGCGAACGTGCAGAAATCGAGCGGGCAATCGACAGGCTGGTGACCAGCCCGAGCATTCCGACCGCTACCGCGCTGGGTAGCAGGCGCAGGATCAGATCGAGGTCCAGCGGCAACGGACTGAAGGGCGGCAGTTTGCCAGTGAAGGCGCTGACCAGTTGCACATGGCCAAACATTGATGGCCAGAGCCAAACCAGCAAACCGCCGAGAATCAGGGTGATCAAGAGCGTCGGCCAGCGTGGCAACCACAGCTTGAGGATCACGCCCACCACCACCGTCGCCAGCCCCAGCGCCAGCGAAGGTTTGTCCATTTCGCCTAGATGGCGCAGCAACGTGATGAAACTGTCCAGCGCGGTGGCCTGGCTGGGCAAGTCCAGCCCCAGCAGGTTAGGCAATTGACCGATGGCAATCACCACGGCAGCACCCAGGGTGAAACCCAGCACCACCGAGTGAGAGACGAAATTCACCAGGGCGCCAAACCGCAGCAAACCCAGCAGCCACTGAAAGAGGCCGGCAAGAAACGTCAGCAACAGGATCAACATGACGTAGTCCTGCGACGCCGGAACGGCCAGAGGACTGACGCTGGCGTACAAGACAATCGAGATGGCCGCCGTAGGACCGCAGATCAGATGCCACGACGAGCCCCACAGGCAGGCGATCAATACCGGGATGATCGCCGCGTACAGGCCGTATTCAGGTGGGAGACCCGCGATGAGTGCGTAGGCAATGGATTGCGGCAACGCGAGAATCGCGCCGCTGAGGCCAACGATCAGGTCACGACCAACACTGGCGCGGGTTTGCCGGGGTAGCCAGGTGAGGAAAGGGAAGAGTGAATGGCGGCTTGGCAGGGCCATGGGGCCTCTCGGGTGGGATTTTTACGAAAGAGTATCAGGACCGGACAATCATTGTGGCGAGGGAGCTTGCTCCCGCTGGACCGCGCAGCGGTCCCAAAAGGGTAATCACGATGTGTCTGTCTCATCGAGGTAACCGGATTGCGTCTGCTGCGCAGCCGAGCGGGAGCAAGCTCCCTCGCCACAGATGGCGTTACAACTTGGCTTTGACCGCCGGCAACGCGTCCTTGCCATCCACGGTCTTCACGCCATCGAGCCATTTATCCAGCACCGCCGGGTTGGCCTTGATCCACGCCTTGGCCGCGTCGGCATTGCTGACTTTCTTGTTCACCACCTCGGCCATGATGCTGTTTTCCATGTCCTGGGTGAAATTCAGGTTGGTCAGCAGTTTGCCAACGTTCGGGCAGGCCTGTGCATAACCTTTACGGGTCAGGGTATGCACACTGCCGGTGTCGCCGAAGTATTTCTCGCCACCCTTCAGATAGTGCATTTTCAGCTGCACGTTCATCGGGTGTGGGGTCCAGCCAAGGAAGGTCACGAATTTCTGTTTTTTCACCGCGCGGGACACTTCTGCCAGCATTGCCTGCTCGCTGGACTCGACCAGTTTCCACTGGCCCATATCGAAATCGTTTTTCTTGATGATCTCTTGCAGCGAGATGTTCGCCGGCGCGCCGGAGCCGATGCCGTAGATCTTGCGGTCGAACTTGTCGGCGTATTTGTTCAGGTCGGCAAAGTCATGCACACCCGCGTCCCACACGTAGTCCGGAACGGCGAGGGTGAATTCGGTGCCGTCGAGGTTCTTCGTCAGTTGCGTGACATCGCCGTTGGCGACGAACTTGTCATAGAAGCCCTGCTGCGCCGGCATCCAGTTACCCAGGAACACATCGACCTGGCCATCCTTGAGCCCGCCAAAGGTGATCGGTACCGCGAGGGTGTCGACCTTGGCCTTGTAGCCCATGCCGTCGAGCAGAAACCCGGTGATGGCATTGGTCGCGGCGATGTCGCTCCAGCCCGGGTCGGCCATTTTCACGGTCTCGCAACTCTGATCGGCAAACGCCGATGCACTGCCCAGAGTCAGGAGCCCGACCGTCAGTACTGTGGATAACCTTTGCATGGACTTCCCCTTAACATTATTGGTTTTGGCAGGGTTGTGGATAACGTGCTTTACGCTCCAGATCGTCGAGGTCGATGTGGTTGCGCATGTACTGCTGACTGGCGTCCACCAGTGGCTGGTGATCCCAGCTCTTCAGCTTGCCGAGGGTCAGTGCCTCGGCCACGAAGCGCCGACGCCGCTGGCTGGCGAGCACCTGCTGGTGAATCGCCGGAATGTTCCATTTGGCCCGCGCTTCGGCAAGAAAATCGTCGAAAAGATGGTGATGTTGCAGCGAATGACTGAGTTCTTCCAGTTCGCTAGGGTCGTTGTGTACGTCGAAGAGTAGGCAAGGGTCGTCTTCGCTGTAGATGAATTTGTAGGCACCGCGACGGATCATCATCAGCGGGCTGATGGTGCCTTCGGCCATGTATTCGCCGAACACCTCGTCGTGGCCGCCCTGCCCTTGCAGGTGCGGGACCAGAGAGCGGCCGTCCAGCGGCAAGCCCGGCTCCAGCGAGCCGCCGGCCAGTTCGACGAAGGTCGGCAACAGGTCCGCCGTGGAAACACTGGCGCTGACCCGACCAGCGCCGAACTGCCCCGGTGCGCTTATCAGCAGCGGCACCCGTGCGGCCATTTCATACCAGTGCATTTTGTACCAGAGGCCGCGCTCGCCGAGCATGTCGCCGTGATCGCCGGAAAACACGATGATGGTGTCATCGATCAGCCCGGTATCTTCGAGGGTTTGCAGGAGTTTGCCGACGTTGCTGTCGATATAGCTGCACGCGCCGAAATAGGCACGGCGGGCATCGCGGATCTTATCCACAGGCAGCGGCTTGTCCCACAGGTCGTAGACCTTGAGCAGACGTTGCGAGTGCGGATCGAGGGCATGCGGGTCCGGGGTTGTAGGCAGCGGGATATCGGCATCGTCGTACAGATCCCAGAAAGCCTTGGGAATCGTGTACGGATCGTGTGGGTGAGTCATCGAAACAGTCAGGCAGAACGGCTGGTTGCCATCCTCGCGGATATGGTCGAACAGGTACTGCTGGGCCTTGAACACCACCTCTTCGTCGAAATCCAACTGATTGGTGCGCACGCACGGGCCGGCTTGCAGCACCGACGACATGTTGTGATACCAGGTCGGGCGCACGTCCGGTTCATCCCAGTTCACCGCCCAGCCGTAGTCGGCCGGGTAGATGTCGCTGGTCAGGCGTTCTTCGTAGCCGTGCAACTGGTCCGGGCCGCAGAAATGCATCTTGCCCGACAGGGCAGTGCGGTAGCCGAGGCGGCGCAGGTAGTGGGCGTAGGTCGGTACGTCGGCGGGGAAATCGGCGGCGTTGTCGTAGGCGCCGATCTTGCTCGGCAACTGGCCGCTGACCAGGGTGAAACGCGACGGCGCGCACAGGGGGCTGTTGCAATAAGCGGAGTCGAACACCACGCCTTGTGCGGCGAGGCGGCTGAGATGAGGCAGTTTGATGGGCGATGGGCCGTAGAACGGCAACATTGGCGCGGCCATTTGATCGGCCATGATGAAAAGAATGTTCTTGCGCTTCATGTGATCGCGGCATTCCATAGTGGATGTTTATGCGAGAGTGCTGGCTTCGAGAATGAAACCCCGGCACCTTGCGGTAAAGCCCACGCACGGCAATGACTAGGATAAGTACAGCTTATGTATGACGCCCTTGGTGACCTGTCACTGGATCTGCTTCGCGCCTTCGAAGCGGCGGCCCGTCAGCGCAGCTTTACCGCGGCGGCGGTTGAACTGGGCACCACGCAACCGGCCATCAGCCAGCAGATCAAGCGCCTGGAAGAACAACTGGCGACACGCCTGTTCGACCGTATTTATCGCGGTATTGAGTTGACTGAGGCCGGGCAGATACTTTTTGAGCAGGTTCAGCTCGGTTTGCAGAACATAGACGCAGGATTGAGCGCAATCAGCGCACAGCAACAGCATGAAGTGCTGCAGGTGGCCACGGATTTTGCCTTCGCCGCCTATTGGTTGATGCCGCGTTTGCACCGCTTTCACGCGGCCAATCCGCAAGTGGATGTCAGCCTGGTCACCAGTGAACGCAGCCATAACATGCTACGTACCGATATCGATGTGGCGGTGCTGTTCGGCGATGGCCGCTTCAAGCAGGGTGAGAGCCATTGGCTGTTCAGCGAGGAAGTGTTTCCGGTATGCAGCCCGCAGTTGTTGAGCGAACGTCCCCTGCCCTTGCCGGCCCAGGCATTGCTGGAGTTTCCGTTGCTGCACCTGCGTGGGGAACACAGCAGTAACTGGTTCGACTGGAGTGGTGTGTTCCGCGAGCTGGGCATCACCTCGCCCCCGGCGCCCGGGCAGTTGCGCTTCGACAATTACACTTTGTTGATTCAGGCGGCGATTGGCGGCCAGGGCGTAGCCATTGGCTGGCGGCACCTTGTGGATAACTTGCTGGCGCAAGGATTGTTGTGCCGACCGATCGGCGAAACGGTGATGTCGAGGCTGGGTTACTACGTGGTGCTGCCCCAGCGCAAAAGACGCGGAGCGTTAATTCAACAGTTTGTGGATTGGTTGATGGCCGAGCAGGCCCGCAGTGCGYAATCGCTCAACGGCCTGACGCTGCCGTCCATTGCGGTTTAGCTGTCGGTTGCGATGAAGTTGACGTGCTCTCGGATGTGCAGGTTCAAGTGCAATTCATCGGCAATGCCCACGGCGGTGCGGGCCAGCCGTTCCAGCGGTTCGGCCAACCGCGGCTCGAGGTTGCCACCGATTTCGGCAAAATGTTCGATGGTCAGCCCCGGTACTCCGCGCGGTTCGTTAACCAGCGTCCACTTCAAAGGACTGCTTTGCAGTGCCTCGCGGATTTCCTCGGCGGCGTGACGTTGCAAGCTGTCCTCGACTTCCGGATCGTCCAGCACGTCGAAATCACCCACCAGAAACAATCGGGAAATGTTTGCTGTCTGCATGCCATCGATTAGTGCATCCACTGCCAGCACCTGCTCGACTGGGCCCGGTACGATGGTTTTTTCTACGTGTTCGCTGTTGAACGGTAAGCCTGGAGCGTCCAGTAAACAGATGACCACGGAGCTGCCGGCCACACTCTGCTTGACCCGTTGTGCGTCGAACAGATCGCCAGTCTTGGTGCGCAGCCCCGGACGGGGTGCCAGTGCATTGAGGTCATCGAGAATTGCGATCACTTCATGCTGGCGCCGCAGCATTTCAGCCATCAGCGCACTGCCCAGGCTACTCATGGCACCATACAGCACCACTTTCACGACGGGGGTTTCGGCATTTTTCATGGCTGGGCTTCCTGTTTTCCAGCGCCTATATGATGTTTGACCCGCAGGAACCGGCGAGGGTTCGAACAGTTTTCAGAGGGGTTCAGATGCAGCAGATCACGGGTTACCACGCCCACGTTTATTTCGATGCCAGCACGATCGGGCAGGCGCGGGCCTTGTGTGAACAGGCGGCGCGTTTGTTTCCACTGAAAATGGGTCGCGTGCACGAACGCCCGGTCGGTCCGCACCCGGACTGGAGCTGCCAGTTGGCGTTCGAGCCGCAGGTGCTGGGCGACGTGCTGCCGTGGCTGGCGCTGAACCGCAAGGGTCTGGTGGTATTTCTGCACCCGGACACCGGCAACGATCTGCTTGACCACACCGAGCACGCGATCTGGATGGGCGCTATTCGTCCGCTGGACCTGTCTATTTTTTGATCAGAGTGTTTCTCCAGCCTCGCCGGGCAAATGTTCGTCCAGGTGCAGCCATGGCAAACGGTTGTCGGTCCAGATGTGCCGCTCGGCCGGTGCTTGCTCGGGATGGTCGAGGGTGGCGATGGTCAGGTCGATGCTTTCCGGGCTCAGGTGCGTCACCAGCGCCAGTTGCGCCCCACAGTGGCCGCAGAAATATCGCGCACAGGTGGATGAAGAATCGTACCGCGATGGCGTCCCGGCCAGCCATTGAAAGGCTGATGCTGGCACGGTGATCCAGGTGGTCACGATGCCGCCGCTGACCCGCCGGCAAATCGAGCAATGGCAGTGGGCGATGTCGTGCGGCGGCCCGCTGAATTGATAGCGCAGTTGCCCGCAGTGGCAGCCGCCGGTGTGAACTTCGACCATGCTGTTTCCTCCTGACGTGGATTGACTGACGCCTTCGCGAGCCTGCTTGCGAAGGCCTCAACCCGATTTACACCTCATTGTCCCAATCCGACGACCGGTTGTACTTCCGGTCAACGCTTTCATTCTCGAAAGCTGGCTGAAAGCTTCCCCGATTAGGATCGCCCCCACTACCGGCAACAGACCGGTTGGCCAATGCCAGCGTTTTATTGCTCGCACAGCCCATTTAACAACAACAATGGTGATTCTGATGTCCTCTTCTACCCGCCACTTCGCTGTAACTCCGCCCGTACGTCTCGTGCTTCCCGTTCTGCGCTGATCCCGCCCGATCTGCCCATTCCCTAGTCGCGCTACGCCTGGAGTATTCCCATGCTGACTTTCCTTGGCTTCGCCATGGTCATCACGTTCATGTTCCTGATCATGACCAAGCGCCTGTCCGCGCTGATCGCCCTGATCATCATTCCGATCATCTTTGCCCTGTTCGGCGGTTTTTCGCCGAAGATCGGCCCGATGATGCTCGAAGGCATCACCAAGCTTGCGCCAACCGGCGTGATGCTGATGTTCGCTATTCTGTACTTCGCCCTGATGATCGACTCCGGCCTGTTCGACCCGGCCGTGCGCAAGATCCTCAAACTGGTCAAGGGCGACCCGCTGAAAGTTTCGGTCGGCACCGCCGTACTGGCGCTCGTCGTTTCCCTCGATGGTGACGGCGCGACCACTTATATGATCTGCGTGGCTGCCATGCTGCCGCTCTACAGCCGTATCGGCATGAGCCCGCGGATCATGGCCGGCCTGATCATCCTCGCCGGTGGCGTGATGAACATGACCCCATGGGGCGGCCCGACCGCTCGCGCTGCCAGTGCGTTGCATGTTGACCCGTCCGACATCTTCGTACCGATGATTCCTGCGATGTTGGCCGGTGTGGTGGCGATCCTGGTCATCGCCTACTTCTACGGCAAGCGTGAACGTGCTCGCCTGGGTGAACTGCACCTGGTGGGCGATGAAATCGACCACAGCGAAATCAGCGTTTCGCAGTTCCCGGATGCCCGTCGTCCGAACCTGATCTGGTTCAACGGCGCCCTGACCCTGGCCCTGATGGGCACCCTGATCGCCGGCCTGCTGCCGTTGCCGGTGCTGTTCATGGTGGCGTTCAGTATCGCCATGATCGTCAACTATCCTTGCCTGCAACAGCAGAAGGATCGCGTGGCGGCTCACGCCGGTAGCGTTCTGGCGGTAGTCGGGTTGATCTTTGCGGCCGGTATCTTCACCGGTATCCTGACCGGCACCGGGATGGTCGATGCCATGTCGAAAAGCCTGCTGGCGGTGATTCCGGATTTCCTCGGCCCGTACCTGGCGGTGATCACGGCGCTGGTCAGCATGCCGTTCACCTTCTTCATGTCGAACGATGCATTTTATTACGGCGTGTTACCGGTTCTTGCCGAGGCCGCCAGCCATTACGGTATAACCGCGGTGGAAATGGCACGTGCCTCGATCGTCGGTCAGCCCGTCCACCTGTTGAGCCCGCTGGTTCCATCGACCTACCTGTTGGTGGCCCTGGCCGGCATCGATTTCGGTGACCACCAGCGCTTCACCCTCAAGTGGGCAGTGCTGGTTTGTACCTGCATACTGATTGCTGCATTGCTGTTGGGGACTTTCCCGGTGTTCAGCACTCTATAAGCCCAAGACTCACCACTTCGGGTCCAGGCTTCGCTGTTTGAAGCCCGGGCCCGTTGTGGTTTAACAATTGCTCAAAGGAATACACATGGAATGGCTGACCAACCCTGAAATCTGGGTTGCCTTCTTCACCCTGACCGCCCTGGAAATCGTCCTGGGTATCGATAACATCATCATGATTTCGATCCTGGTCAGCCGCATGCCCAAGCACATGCAGGCGCGCACCCGGATTTTCGGTCTGGCGCTGGCCATGGTCACGCGAATCCTGCTTCTGCTGTCGATCACCTGGGTCATGCGCCTGACGGCGGACCTGTTCGTAGTCTTCGGCCAGGGTATTTCCGGACGCGACCTGATCCTGTTCTTCGGTGGTCTGTTCCTGCTGTGGAAAAGCTCGCAAGAGATGTACCACGCGCTGGAAGGTGAAGATGAAAGCAACGACGAACCTTCGGGCAAGGGCGGCAACTTCCTCTACACCATCATCCAGATCGCAATCATCGACATCGTGTTCTCCCTGGACTCGGTGATCACCGCGGTCGGCATGGTCTCCCACGTTCCGGTCATGATCGCCGCGATCATCGTGGCTGTGCTGGTGATGATGTGGGCTTCCGGCACCATCAGCGAGTTCATCGACAAGCACCCGTCGCTGAAAATGCTGGCGCTGTCGTTCCTGTTGATCGTCGGTACGGTGCTGATTGCCGAATCCTTCGACGTGCACGTGCCAAAAGGCTACGTCTACTTCGCCATGGCGTTCTCGCTGGCGGTGGAAGCGATCAACATCAGGATGCGCACTGCCATCACGAAAAAGAAGAAACAGCAGGATCCGGTAAAGCTGCGCAAGGACATTCCGGGCCAGTAACCCTGTAGGAGCGAGCTTGCTCGCGATGGACTCGAGCGCTCCGTGTTTACCTCGTAAACACGCGTTTTCGTTAACG
>NZ_JBFUIC010000082.1:0-20473 GCF_056402075.1 Pseudomonas sp. P4_C3 | reverse complement strand
ACCGCATGGTGCTCAAGGCCCCGGACGGCCTGGGCCTGACCTGGCACCTGCGCACCGAACTGGGCGCGGGACCGCTGGCGCTGCTCAAGTTGCGTGGCTTCAGGCTGCCGACGCAGATTTTTCTTGGCGAGGGTGAAAAGGTGTCGCGCTGATTTCGACCCGTGGCAACAGGTTTGCTGGTGAAGCGTGCGATGGAGAGGGTCAGGCAGTTGATTTTTGCTGCCGGTGGTCAGGTGGCGTGGAGGGAGCGGTAATGACGGATTGCGAACCGTTCGTGGATAAAAACCATCAAACAATCGGCGCACGGAAATGAAAAAAAGGCCGGTGATCTGCGCGATCACCGGCCTTTTTTCGGCTATTGCTTAGACGCGTTCGAAAATCGCCGCAATCCCCTGACCACCACCGATGCACATGGTCACCAGCGCGTAACGGCCGCCGGTGCGGTGCAGTTCGTGGATGGCCTTGGTGGCGATGATTGCGCCGGTTGCGCCCACCGGGTGGCCCAGGGCGATGCCCGAGCCGTTCGGGTTGACCTTGGCCGGGTCGAGGTCCAGTTCCTGGCTGACGGCGCAGGCCTGGGCGGCGAAGGCGATGTTGGCTTCGATCACGTCCAGGTCGGCGACGGTCAGGCCGGCGCGCTTGAGCGCCAGGCGCGTGGCCGGGATCGGGCCCAGGCCCATGAACTCAGGTTCGACGCCGGCATGGGCGTAGCTGACCAGGCGGGCAAGTGGCTTCAGGTTGTTGGCCTGGACCGCGTTGCCGCTGGCCATGACCAGTGCGGCGGCGCCGTCGTTGAGGCCCGAGGCGTTGCCGGCGGTGACCGAACCGTCCTTCTTGAACGCCGGCTTCATCGCTGCCAGCTGTTCCAGGGACGTGGCGCGCGGATGTTCGTCGACGCTGAACAGTTTGACGCCTTTGCGATCCTGGATTTCCACGGTCGCGATCTGCTCGCTGAAGTAGCCGTTGGCAATCGCGTGGGCCGCGCGTTGCTGGTCTTCCAGGGCCAGGGCGTCCTGCATTTCGCGGGTGATGCCGTTGCGCGCGGCGACGTTCTCGGCGGTGATGCCCATGTGGATGCCATGGAACGGGTCATGCAGGATGCCGAGCATGTAGTCGATGACCTGGGCGTTGCCCATGCGCGAACCCCAACGGGCGGCCGGCATCAGGTACGGGCCGCGGCTCATGGATTCGGCACCGGCGCCGACGACGATGTCGGCATCGCCGAGCATCAGGGTCTGGGCGGCGTTGATGATCGCTTGCAGGCCCGAACCGCACAGGCGGTTGACGTTGTAGGCCGGGGTTTCCTTCGGGATGCCGGCGTTCATCGCCGCGACGCGGGAGATGTAGGCATCGCGGGTTTCGGTCGGGATCACGTTGCCCATCACCAGATGGCCAACGAGCGCCGGGTCCACGGCGGCTCGCTCCAGGGCGGCTTTCACGGCCGTGGTCGCGAGATCGGCCAGTGGCACGTCCTTGAGCGAACCACCGAACGTACCGATGGCGGTACGGGCGGCGCTGACGACGTAGATTTCTGGAGTGTTCATGGCTGGTTTCCTTTCGGTGGATTCTTGTCTGTACTGCGATTGAGCAGGGCGTTCAAGGCGGTTTTCGCCTCGTCGGTATTCAGGCGCTGGATGAACAGCGTGTTTTCTTCGCGCAGGGTGGCTTCCAGTTCGGTCAGGGAAGCCTGTTTCATCAGCTGCCGGGACTGGCGCAAGGCTTGCTGGGGCATGGCCAGGAAGCGCTGGGCGATTTTTGTCGCCGCCGCCAGGCATTGCTCGCCGTTATCAAAGGCTTCGTTGGCCAGGCCCCAGGCCACCGCTTCGTTGCCGTCCAGGCCGTTGCCCAACAGCAGCAGGCTCGCGGCGCGGGCATGGCCGAGCCGGCGTGGCAGCAACAGGCTGGCGCCAAATTCGGGGCACAGGCCGATGTTGACGAACGGCATGCGCAGCTTGGCGTTACGGGTGACCAGCACCTGATCGCAATGCAGCAACAACGTGGTGCCGATGCCGATGGCCGCCCCGCAGACTGCCGCGACCAGCGGTTTTTGCAGGCGCGTGACGACCTTCATCAGGTGGAACGCCGGGGCGTCCAGATGAGTCGGCGGGTGCTGGAGGAAATCCACCAGGTCATTGCCGCTGGTGAAGCAGGTCGGGCCACCGGTGAGGATGATCACACCGGTCTGCTCGTCTTCGTCGGCGGCCTGCAACAGGTCGGCCAACTGCGAGTACATGGCATTGTTGAGGGCGTTGAGCTTGTCCGGGCGGTCGATGGTCAGCGTCAGCACACCGTCGCGTTGCTCGTGTTTGATCAGGTCGGTCATCGCAAACCCAGGGTCGTTCGGATCAGGTGGCCACTTTAAGCGCCGGACAAACCCCGGATCTATGGCAAAACGGGTCAACCGTACTGCCGCTTTTTGCCATGCCGGTGAGCCAAAAAGCGACACACACCCATTCGGGGTATGGCTGTGCCCGGCGAATCCACCAATAGTGAAGGCATCCGCTCATCCAGAGCCGAACTCGCTATAAGGTGCATTTGCTATGGGCAAGACGCTGCTTAAGGTGATTTCCAGTCTGTTTGTTGTACCGCTGACATTGAATGCCTACGCCGCTCAAGTGGACGACAGCCATACGCTGCGGTTGTACAACTGGGCGGATTACATCGGTGAAAAAACCGTGGCCGACTTCGAAAAGGCCACCGGCATCAAAGTCATCTACGACACCTTCGATGCCTACGAAACGGTGCAGGCCAAATTGCTCACCGGCCACTCCGGTTATGACCTGATCGTGTTGAATGCGTCCCTGGCACCACCGCTGATCAAGGCCAAGGTGTTCCAACCGCTGGACAAAAAACAGCTGCCGGGCTGGACCAACCTGGACCCGAAAGTCCTGGAGGATCTGCAAGGGTATGATCCGGGCACCACGTACTCGGCGCCTTATACCTGGGGCAGCAACGGCGTCACCTACAACGTCGACAAGATCAAGGAACGCATGCCGGACGCGCCGATCGGTTCGTTGGCGATGGTCTTCGACCCGAAGATCGTCTCGCGCTTCGCCGATTGCGGCGTGACCCTGCTCGATGCCCCGACCGAAGTCATTCCCATGGCCCTGAAGTACCTGGGGCGTGATCCACGCAGCGCCGCACCGGAAGATCTGAAAGCCGCCCAGGACTTGCTGCTGTCGGTGCGGCCCTACATCCGCAAATTCGACTCGGTCAATTACCTGACCAGCCTGCCCAACGGCGACGTGTGCATGGCCATGACCTGGTCCGGCGATTACGCCACGGCCATGGCCCGTGCGGCGGAAGCCAGGAAGAAGATCGACCTGGCGTACTTCATCCCCAAGGAAGGCTCGCTGATCTGGTTCGACAACCTGTACATCCCGGCGGACGCGCCCCACGTCGCCAATGCCCACAAGTTTCTCGAATACCTGATGCAACCGCAGGTGATGGCGGACGTGAGCGACTTCATCAATTACGCCAACAGTAACGCCGCGGCCACACCGTTGTTGAACGCCGCTGTGCGCGACAACCCGGCGATCTACCCCGACGCGCAAACCCGCGAGCGCCTGTTCCCGCAGAAGACCCAGGACGCCAAGGACATGCGGGCGATTACCCGGGTCTGGAGCACCGTGAAAAGCGGCATCTGATTTGTTCGATCGTTAGTCAATTCGGTTAGAGGTTTATTTATGGCGACTCCAACACGCACCGTACTTTCGCCGGCGGATGAGTCCAGACTGGTCAAGGCCGACAAGGCCCATCACATGCACGGCTACCACGTGTTCGACGAACACGCCGAACAAGGCTCGCTGAACATCGTCGCTGGCGATGGCGCCTACATCTATGACACCCAGGGCAACCGCTTTCTTGATGCCGTGGGCGGCATGTGGTGCACCAACATTGGCTTGGGCCGTGAGGAAATGGCCGAGGCCATCGCCGATCAGGTACGGCAACTGGCCTATTCCAATCCGTTTTCCGACATGTCGAATAACGTGGCGATTCAGCTGTGCGAAAAACTCGCCAGCCTCGCTCCCGGCGACCTCGACCATGTGTTCCTGACCACCGGCGGCTCCACCGCCGTGGACACTGCGTACCGGCTGATCCAGTACTACCAGAACTGCCGTGGCAAACCCGAGAAGAAGCACGTCATCGCCCGGTTCAACGCCTATCACGGCTCCACCACCCTGACCATGTCGATCGGCAACAAGGCCGCCGACCGTGTGCCGGAGTTCGACTACGCCAACCCGCTGATCCACCACGTCTCCAACCCGAACCCGTACCGAGCGCCGGACGGCATGGACGAGGCGCAGTTCCTCGAATTCCTGGTCAAGGAGTTCGAAGACAAGATCCTCTCGATGGGCGCGGACAAGGTCGCCGGTTTCTTTGCCGAACCGATCATGGGCTCCGGCGGGGTGATCATTCCGCCACAGGGCTACCTCAAGCGCATGTGGGACGTGTGCCAGCGCTACGACATCCTGTTCGTCGCCGACGAAGTGGTGACTTCGTTCGGGCGACTGGGCAAGTTCTTTGCCTCCTACGATGTGTTCGACGTGCAGCCCGACATCATCACCACCGCCAAAGGCCTGACCTCGGCTTACCTGCCGCTGGGCGCGTGCATCTTTTCCGAGCGCATCTGGAAGGTCATCGCCGAGCCGGGCAAGGGCCGCTGTTTCACCCACGGCTTCACCTACAGCGGCCACCCGGTGTGCTGCACCGCGGCGCTGAAGAACATCGAAATCATCGAGCGGGAGAACTTGCTGGCCCATGTCGATACGGTGGGCGCTTATCTGGAAGAGCGCCTGGCAACCCTGCGGGACTTGCCGCTGGTGGGGGATGTGCGCTGCCAGAAACTCATGGCCTGCGTGGAGTTCGTCGCCGATAAACGCACCAAGGCGTTGTTCCCCGACGAGATCAACATCGGCGAGAAAATCCACGTGCGGGCCCAGGCCCGGGGCTTGCTGGTGCGGCCGATCATGCACCTCAACGTGATGTCGCCACCGCTGATCCTGACGTTTGCCCAGGTCGATGAAATCGTCGAGACCTTGCGCGAATGCATTCTGCAAGTGGCCGCCGAGCTTGAAGCGAGCGGACAGTACGCGGGCGAATGATTTCGTCAGTCAGGCTGTTACCAAGGGATTGTCCAGCCGCTAGACTGCGGGGCATGAGCAAACCAGACGACGATACGCTGATCGCGATGCCCTTCGGGGCATTGCACAAATGGCATGGGGGAATGCGCGAGGCATTCGCCCATATCGATGAGCCTGACGCCCTGCAACACCTGGCGTCGGCGTTGGCGCAACTGGTGTCCGTTGAGTCGATGATGATCAGCCTGGAGCGCAAGGACCGCGCGCCACAGTTGCTGCATCAGCGCGGGATTGCCCAGGAGTATCAGGTCTCGATTCTGGAGCGCTATTTTGCCGGGGGTTATTTGCTCGATCCCTTCTGCCTGGCGGTGGAGCAGGGGTTGGCGCAAGGGTTCTATCACCTGGAGGAGATTGCTCCAGACAACTTCTTCGAGAGTGACTACTACAAATCCTATTACCTGAAGGCGGGCTGCTCGGAAGACAGCTACTACATCGTCGATACCGGCAATGACACGAAGATTTCCGTCAGCCTCTATCAGGGTTTCGGCGGTGAATGCCTGAGCGCCGAACAGTTGAATCTGCTGCGCGCCGTGGAACCGCTGGTGCGTGAATTCATCAGCGAGTTCAGTCAGCGTGGACTGCTGCGCAATACCGGGATTGAGCGCGATAACGAGCAAGGCAAACGCGATGATCTCAAGCATCGCGTGCAGGCGGCGTTCGAGAACTTCGGTTGTGAGTTGCTGACCGAACGCGAGCGGCAAGTGGCGCACATGGTGTTGCGCGGGCATTCGGTGAAATCCACCGCGAGCCAGATGAGCATCTCGCCGGAAACCGTGCGCATGCACCGCAAGAACCTGTACCTGAAGTTGGAAGTGGGTTCGCAGTCGGAACTGTTTGCGCTGTTTATCGAGTGGTTGCGCAGGAATTGAAGATTGACCTCAAACTTGTGGTCAACGGAGATCAAATGTGGGAGCGAGCCTGCTCGCGATAGCAGTCTGTCAGCACCATTGATGTCGACTGACACGCCCTCATCGCGAGCAAGCTCGCTCCCACAAGGTTCTGGGTTGGTCGAAAAATCTGTGGTCAACCATTTACAACTGTGGGAGCGAGCTTGCTCGCGATAGCGGTCTGTCAGGTCCATTGATGTTGGCTGACACTCCGTCATCGCGAGCAGGCTCGCTCCTACAGGTGTTGCGTTAGTCTTCGCGTTTACGACCAAGGTGAGAATGTCATGGCTCGCCACCAGCTCACCCAGCTGGTTGGTGACTTCCACATCCCACGCCCCCCTTGCGGGATGCCCTGGTCGATCTTGCGCTTGCAGGTCAGGCGCGCCTGGATGGTGTCGCCGATGCCCACCGGGTTGATGAAGCGCAAGGTGTCCAGGCCATAGTTGGCGAGTACCGGCCCCCGGCGCCGGATTGCTGCGAACTCGCCCATCGCGATGCTCTCGCACCGATCAAGCCTCGAGGCGGGCCAGCGGTTTTCTGTTTCGCAATGCAAGGGAGATGAGCATTCCGGGCTCCTTTGGAACAGCCGATGACAGGCATGCCCGCACTTTGCTACAGCCGGTGAATGGCTGCATTTGAATGCCTGCCAGATTCCTTTGGCTCTGTGCCTGATTTAGCGTAGTGGGGCGGATCCTGACGGGTTTGCTGTTAGTTGTCGTACAACGAGGAGGGGTCGATAACCACGTTAAAAACTGACAAGGGAGCGAGCGGAGAGTCGCGTAATCTGGGTCCAAGAGCCTGTTTAACGACGTTATTCGATTATGTATCGCATTTTTAGGGCGGTCAGGGCGTTCAGGTCTAAGGGGTTTTCTTGTTGACAGTGCCCCATGGGACTGTCTATAAATCTCACATGTCATACGACGACGTATGACATGCGGGTCTAATTTTAAAAATAATAAGAGTGTCGATATCAACATGAATCCAATCGCCTCCCTCTCGCCCCTGATGTTCCGAGTTGGCCCAATCTCTCCGCGGAATATGGCCCGTTTCGTCGTGGACTGATGCATTGAACTGAAGCCCCGCGGCCCAATCGATCTCGTTTTATACCGAGAGATCATCACCAAAAATCTACAATAAAGTGATGCCATGAACCTGAACGAGCCAATTACCGCGCAACGCGTCAGCCAGTCTGTCGGTAAATACCGATGGACCATTTGTGCATTGTTGTTTTTTGCAACCACCGTCAATTACCTCGACCGCCAGGTGCTCAGCCTGTTGGCACCGGATCTGTCGAGGCAATTTGGTTGGAGCAACACGGATTACGCCAACATTGCCGCCGTGTTCCAGTTCACGTACGCGATTTCCATGCTGTTCGCGGGGCGAGTGGTCGACAAGATCGRCACCAAGGCTGCTTTTGTGGTGGCGATTTGTATTTGGTCGACCGGCGCGATCATGCACGCCTTTGCAGAACCCATGGGCGAGGGCATCGCCGCCATCTGTGGCGCGCTCGGTATTGCGGTCATCCCGGTCTCGATCGCCGGCTTCATGCTGTCGCGCGCTGTGCTGGCGGTCGGTGAATCGGCCAACTTCCCGACCGCAATCAAGGTCACCGCTGAGTATTTTCCGAAGAAGGAACGCTCCTTCGCCACCGGTATTTTCAACTCCGGGGCCAACGTCGGCGCGATCCTGGCACCCATTTCGGTGCCGCTGATCGCTGGCCTGTGGGGCTGGCAGGCAGCGTTCATCGTAATCGGCATGCTGGGCTTTATCTGGATGGGCGTATGGCTGGCGTTTTACGACAAGCCGGAGCAGCAGAAGCGCCTGTCGGCGCAGGAACTGGCGCACATCCGCAGTGATTCCCACGCTAGCGCCGCTGTGCAGACGGGCGTTGGCAAAAAGGTTTCGTGGTTCCAATTGCTGAAATACCGTCAGACGTGGGCGTTTGCCTTCGGCAAGTTCATGACCGATGGTGTGTGGTGGTTCTTTCTATTCTGGCTTCCGACCTACCTGTCGGAGCAGTACGGCCTGAAAGGCGCAGCCATCGTGGTGCCACTGGCCGTGCTGTACAGCATGACCATGGTGGGCAGTATTGGCGGCGGCTGGTTCCCCAGCTATTTCATGGCACGTGGCGACAAGCCGTATGACGGCCGCATGAAAGCCATGCTGGTGATTGCCGTTTTCCCATTGGTGGTGCTGTTGGCGCAGCCATTGGGTCACATCAGCGTCTGGGTACCGGTGTTGCTGATTGGTGTGGGCGCGTCGGCGCATCAGGCCTGGTCGGCCAACATCTTCACCACGGTGTCCGACATGTTTCCGCAAAAGACCGTCGCGTCCGTGGTCGGCATTGGCGGTATGGCGGGTGGGTTAGGCGGAGTCTTGCTGACCAAGATCGGTGGCTGGGTGTTTGACTATTACAAATCGGTGGGTGAAATCCGTACCGGCTACATGATCATGTTCGCCGTCTGCGCGCTGGCCTATCTGGTGGCGTGGAGTGTGATGAAGATGCTGGTGCCTCGCCATAAGGAAATTACCGACCTGTGAATGACGGCTTCGATGACGTCTGCAAAACGGAGTAACCCATCGGATTGAACAAGGCCGCTGAGCAATCAGCGGCCTTTTGCGTTTCAGGTTTGGTGCGCTTTGAATGGCGGGGATTTTGTAGTCGGAGGCGATTGATCTCCCACATTGGGTTCGGGGGCTTACCGGTGGAATTTTTTCAGACCTTCAACACTTTCCCGCCAATGGCCACCGCCACCAGCAACAGCGC
This sequence comes from Pseudomonas sp. P4_C3, assembly GCF_056402075.1. Classification (NCBI taxonomy): domain Bacteria; kingdom Pseudomonadati; phylum Pseudomonadota; class Gammaproteobacteria; order Pseudomonadales; family Pseudomonadaceae; genus Pseudomonas; species Pseudomonas sp. P4_C3. The sequence goes on along the minus strand of NZ_JBFUIC010000082.1, from coordinate 11,678 downwards.
CATCAAGGCAAAGGCAAAACTCAGGCTGCTGCCATGGGCGATGAAGCCGATCACGGCCGGCCCCGCCAGAATGCCCGCATAACCAAGAGTGGTTATGGCCGGCACGGCGATGCTTTCGGGCATGACCGTCTGTTTGCCGACCGCGGTGTACAGGACCGGCACGATGTTCGAACAACCGGCACCCAGCAGCGCATAACCCACCAACGCGGCCTCCCAGCTCGATGCAAACGTCGCCAGGAACAAGCCTGCGGCAGCCGTCAGCCCGCCGAACACAATCACCCGTGTCGCGCCCAGTCGTCGCACGATTTTGTCACCGGTCAAACGCCCGGCCGTCATGGTCAGGGCAAACGCCGCATACCCGAGCCCCGCATACGCCGTGTCGATACCGCGTTCCTGTGCCAGGAACACCGCGCTCCAGTCCAGCGCCGCACCTTCGGCGAGGAACACGATGAAGCACATGCCGCCGATAAACAGGACGATGCCATGGGGTACCGCAAACGCCGGCCCCGAACTCTCGCTGCCGTAGGGCAACAGGTGCGGCACGGCCTTGGCCAGCGCGATCAGCAACATCACGATCACCACCAGCGTGGCCCCCAACGGGGAAATCCCCAGGCCAAGCAAACCGCTGACACCCGCTGCGCCGACAATCCCGCCCAGGCTGAACAGGCCATGGAACCCCGACATCATGTTTTTGCCGCTGGCGCGCTCGACGATCACAGCTTGCAGGTTGACCGTCGAATCCACAGTACCGAGACCCGCGCCGAACATGAACAAGGCAGCGATCAGGGCCGGAATCGACGACACCGTCGCCAGCAGCGGCAGGGCGGCACAGATCAGCAGGGTGCCGCCGGTCGTCACCCGCCGGCAGCCGAAACGCGTGGCCAGGATCCCGGCCGACGGCATCGCCAGAATCGAACCCACCCCCAGGCACAGCAGCAACAATCCCAGGGTGCCTTCATCCAGCCCGGCCCGGGACTTGGCATAGGGCACCAACGGCGCCCACGCGGCGATGCCGAACCCGGCGATGAAAAAGGCGATGCGCGTGGACATTTGTTCCAGGCGGCCGGGAACGAAGGTGGTTTGGCTGTTGAGGCTGGTCATAACAATCCTTGGCAAAAAGCGTCGCGTCCTCAACGGACAGTGATCGGCCTGTGAGGGTTCGATCAGTGCCCGGAAAGTTCTACGGTCGTACAGGACGACATCGTTGCACAGCGCCGGTGTTTTTCGCGATATGTTGAGCCATTCCAATGACACGCGGAGGGCGCCATGGCGCAGAGGTACGATGCACGGGGCAATATTTACATCGTGGTAGCGCCAGAAGAATTGCGCCGCCAGGGCATCGACTTGCCCCATCAGGCCAGCCAGGCAGCGCAAACCCTGGAAGCCTGGGCGATAGCCGCGATCGAGGCTTGCTGCAGCTGGGCTCCAGGTACTCAACCGTCCGGCAGCAAAGATCATCGCAGCGACGGTTTGCTGGTCGGACCGTTTCAGTCGTCGCCTCCCTTTGATCTGTTGATCGTCAACACCGACGGTACCCTGGCCGAGCGCAGTGGCAACGGGCTGACGATTTTTTCCCAGGCCCTCAGCGATCAAGGGCTGTTGCCGCAGAACGAAGCCTGTCTGCTCAGGGTTCATCACGACAAGGCTGATACGCCTTCGCCGGGGCAGACTTCGGTGAAAGCCGCAGAGGTCGATGGCGTAAAGGGTTTCTGGCTCGACCTGGGCCAGCCGGGATTCGGGCCGTCGGCGGTCAGTGCTCACGGGGTTGAAGCGGTGGTGTTCAATGGTCGCGAACTCAGCCACGTTGAACAATTGGCGGTACTCAATAGTGCATGGTCGCGCAGCCAGTTCGCGCGGGTCGGCAATCCCCATTGCGTGACGCTGGTGGAAAGTGCCGAGGACCTGCCGAGCAACGAGCAGATGCGTGAGCCGGCGCTGGGTGAGGGGCTGACGCGGATTGCCTATGCCATGCCGGTTGGTGCAGGCAAACCTTGTCCGGCGGGGATCAATCTGCAATGGGCAATGCGCGTGTCCGAAGGGCACATCGCCGCACGGGTATTCGAGCGGGGCGAGGGGCCGACGGCGTCGTCGGGGACCAGTGCCAGCGCGGTGGCCTGTGCGGCCTGGCGGGCAGGTTGGGTCGGCGCCGGGGAGGTCAAGGTGACGATGCCGGGTGGCACGGCGCCGATCTTGCTGGAGGAAGAGTTGGGGGAATTGAGTCGGGTCAGCCTGTTTGGTACGGCTCGAATGATCGATTGACTTCGAAATAGCCATCGCGAGCAGGCTCGCTCCTACAGGTTTTGTGAACGACATATAACCACTGTAGGAGCGAGCCTGCTCGCGATGGGGCCAGTCCAGCAAGTGCAAGTTTCAGCTCAGCCCACTGAACTCCACCACCGGCATCGTCCGCTTCATCAACACCTTGCCCGCACGCACCGAATACAACGGCAACCCCTGGCTGCGGATCACCTCGTAATCACTCTCTGCCGACAGAATCAGCAGATTCGCCGGCCGCCCACGCTCCAGGCCATAGCGATCGCCGAGGTTCATGGCTTTGGCGCTATTGTCCGTCACCAAGTCCAGCGCACTTTGCAGGTTGCGATAACCGAGCATGTGGCAGATGTGCAGCCCGGCTTCGAGCACCCGCAAAATGTTGCCGTTGCCCAGTGGATACCACGGGTCGACGATCGAATCCTGGCCGAAGCACACGTTCATGCCCGCTTCCAGCAACTCGTTGACCCGGGTCACGCCCCGGCGTTTCGGGAAATTGTCGAAGCGACCTTGCAGGTGGATGCTTTCAGTGGGGCAGGAGACAAAGCTGATCCCCGAATGGCCGAGCAGGCGAAACAGTTTGGCGCAGTAGGCGTTGTCGTAGGAGCCCATGGCGGTGGTGTGGCTGGCCGTGACCCGCGAACCCATGTCGCGGCTGCGGGCCTCTTCGGCGAGCACTTCGAGAAAGCGCGAATGCGGATCGTCGGTTTCGTCGCAATGCACGTCCACCAGACAACCGCTGCGTTCGGCCAGGTCCATGAGGAACTTCACCGAGCTGACGCCCTGGTCGCGGGTGTACTCGAAATGCGGAATACCACCCACCACGTCCGCGCCCATGCGGATGGCTTCCTCCATCAATTCTCGACCATTGCGGTAGGACTCGATGCCTTCCTGGGGGAACGCGACGATTTGCATATCGACCAGATGCCGGCTTTCCTCGCGCACTTCGAGCATCGCCTTGAGCGCGGTCAATTGCGGGTCGGTGACGTCGACGTGGGTGCGCACATGCTGGATGCCGTGGGCGGCGAGGGTCTGGATGGTTTTCCTGGCCCGGGTCTTGGTGTCTTCGTGGGTGATGGTCGCCTTGCGTTCGCCCCAGCACTCGATACCTTCGAACAGCGTGCCGCTCATGTTCCAGCGCGGATCACCGGCGGTCAGGGTAGCGTCGAGGTGGATGTGCGGTTCGACAAAGGGCGGCACCACCAGATTGCCGCCGGCATCCAGATCGTCGGGGCCCAGGGTCGGGGCTTCGATCTGGCGGGTGATGCTGCTGATCAGGCCGTTTTCCAGGTACAACTCATGCAGGCCTTCCTGGTTGCGCAGACGGGCGTTGATGATGTGCATCGGGCAGATCCTTTTGGCGAATCGTGTAGGCAATATCCTTACGTTAGCTCGCCTGCGGCGAATCCCGCCAGTTCAAAATGTGGGAGCGGGTTTGTTCAGGTAGATAGTTGCAGGGGTAAAAATCGCATAAGAGCGGCGACGACCGCTTCGGGTGCATCTTCCTGAACCAGATGACCGGCGTTGGGAATCGGATAAAACTGCGATCCGGGAATCATCCGATGCAGCGCCTGCCCGCGTTCGATGGGAATCCACTGGTCATCCTCTCCCCACAGGATCTGCACCGGACAGCGAATCGTCGGGTACAGGCCCTCGGCCTCGCAGGTATAGCGCTCGTCCATCTGCGCGATCTGCCGGTAGAACGCCGCTTGCCCCGTCTCTCCCAGCCATGGCTGAACGTAGGGGGCGAGTTCGGCGTCGGGAATTTCCCGCTTGATCGCCCCGCGAATATAGGTCGGCACGATGGCGCGCTGGATGTAATCGGGCAGTCCGCTGAACGCCGCTTCATGCTGACGCACATGCTGCACGAACGGCGAACCCCAGGGCGTCAGCGCCACCGGGTCGATCAGCGTCAGGCTGCGGTAATCCTTGCCATTGAGCAGATGCGCGCGCAGGGCGGTGGCGCCGCCGAAGTCGTGGGCCACCACGTCGGGGCAATCCAGGCGCCAATGCTCCAGCAACTGCGCCAACAACTGGTTTTGCACACCGAGCGAGACATCGTCGTCGGGTTGTGCCGACTGCCCGTAGCCCAGCAGATCGAAGTAGTAGACGCGGTGAGTGGCGGCGAAATACGGCGCGATCCGGTGCCACACGAAAGAAGAAAAGGGCGTTCCATGCACGAACACCAGCGGCGGGCCGTCACCGCGCACGGCGTAGCGCACCTGATGTCCGTTGAAGGCAAAGACCTGATCCAGCGGCCAGTCAGTCATGGGCTTGTCCTCTTGGCGGGGGAAGAGGCAAAAAGCATAGGCATAAAAAAACAGCCGATGAAGGCTGTTTGCTTTTTCTCTGACAAACTGTAGGAGCGAGCTTGCTCGCGAAGAACGTCAACGATAACGCGAGGTATCTGGCAGCCCGCGGTGCTCTGACGTCCATCGCGAGCAAGCTCGCTCCTACAGGGGGGCAGTGACTTTACTCGCCGCGATAGATGCAACCGCTGGTGCAGGTCTCGTGGATGCGGATTGCACTGAGCTCCGGCAGCAGGGGCTTCATTTCCTGCCAGATAAACTTGGCCAGCACTTCGCTGGTCGGGTTTTCCAGGCCAGGAATGTCGTTCAGGTAGTTGTGGTCCAGGCGCTCGTACAGCGGCTTGAAGATTTCCTTGATTTCCGAGAAGTCGCGGATCCAGCCAGTGTGCGGGTCGAGGTCGCCGCTCAGGTGGATCGCCACTTTGAACGAGTGACCGTGCAGGCGGCCGCACTTGTGGCCGTCCGGTACGTGGGGCAGGCGGTGGGCGGATTCGAAAGTAAATTCCTTGAAGATTTCCACAGTGTTTTCAGCTCTGTTCAGGTGGCGTTCGCCGCAGCGATTCGGGCAGGCGGCGAGTTTACCAGTTTGTCCTGACTAAAGGGTCAGCAAGCGCTCGCCGAGGCGACCGTTGGCGGCCAGTTCGAGGAATTCGTCGCCCAGGCGGCGGCTTTCATCCATGGTCGTGCGCCAGTATTTCTGCCGGCTCGGGGCGTCGCCCATGAAGCGCTTGAAATCGTTACGGTCCGGCAGTTTGCCGTAGGGCAGGCGCGCCAGGTAGTCCTTCGACGGCGCCAGCAGCAGCACGTTTTGCAAGCGAGCCGGGCAGGCGCGGCGCCACGGCAGGGTCTTGTCGAACCAGCCGGGAATCACCCGGTCGGTGAAGTGCGGGTAGAGCACGATGTCGTCGCCGCTGTAGGGCAGGTCCAGGTGGTAATCCAGCAGGCCGCCGTCGCGGAACGTCCCGGCGCCAGCGCCCGGCAGGTCGCGCACGCCTTCCATCACCATCGGGATCGAGCCCGAAGCCAGCAGGGCCTGGCGCAAGTTGCCGGCATTGAGGGCGACGAAGCGCGACGGAAAGTCAGTCAAGGCATCGACCGGCGGCGCCAGGCGCGGGTCGTGGATGATCAGGCGTTCGAAGTGCCGGGCCAGCCGCGCCCGGCCACGCAGGTTGTCGGCGATGACCGAGGACAGGCCCAGCCCCAGGCGAGCGCGATGATCGTCGGCGAGCAGGCCGTGGCTTTTGACCACCATGATGTTCAGGCGGTAATCGCTGTTGCCGAGGATCGAGGCATCGCGACCGTCGAGCAGGTCATTGAGCATGCGCCGGGAGCTCTGGCTGATCTGCGCCATGGTCACGCCCTTGGCGAAATTCTGCTCGGTGTACAGCTGCCCGAGACGCCGGATGCCCTCGGCGGCGTCCGGCAGGCAGGCGCTGGCGAAGCGCCAGGAACCCACCGATGCGCCAATCAGCGAGCGTTCCCGCGGTGCCGCCGGCAGCCACTCGCCGAACAGCGCCAGGTCCAGTCCCTGAATCCCCAGCGCCTTCGGACCGCCGGCCGCGCCAGGCAAGGTGCCGACCTCGGCCGCGTCAAGGCCGTTGGCGCGGATGTGCGCATAGGCGCGCGGACCGGCCTTGAGGGTCAGGGAAGGGGACTTGATGTGGATGGCGGTCATACCGGTCTCGATGTGTGTGTAGGAGCTGCCGAAGGCTGCGATCTTTTGATCTTTTGCTAGGCGACTCAAGTGAAAGTGAGAAAGGATCGCAGCCTTCGGCAGCTCCTACAGGATTTGTGGGGTTGGCAATGATGGCAATTCAGCTTCAATTAAGTTCAGCTGGTTAAGATGGCTCGCCTGGACCCCGACGCAACGCTGAGGTAGCGCGACGCTGATACCATAGTGGCTTTCGAGAAGCTCACACCACTCGCACCGACCGGGATCTGGAATTAGACGCTGTCAGCGGGCAGGTTCTCAAGGATCATCAGGATTGGTAATGAAGGTGTTTCTATTCAAGCGATGCACCGGCAGCTGGATAGCGCTGGTGCTTCTGGCTTTTTGCTCGGCAGTGATGGCCCACGACCTGGACCAGGATGAAGCCCTGCGCCTGCGTCAACAGGGCGTGATCCTGCCGCTGGAGCAACTGCTGCAGCAGGCAATGGATCGCTACCCCGGCGCGAAACTGCTGGAAGCCGGGCTCGAAGAAAAACATGACGTCTACATTTATGAAGTCGAGCTGCTGACCCCTGAAGGCGTGGTTCGCGAACTGGACATCGAAGCCTCCACCGGCCGTTTACTCAAAGACAAGGAAGACTGATCCATGCGTTTGCTGCTGGTGGAAGACCATGTGCCCCTGGCCGACGAACTGCTGGCCGGTCTCAACCGCCAGGGCTATGCGGTGGACTGGCTGGCCGATGGTCGCGACGCGGTGTATCAGGGCAGTACTGAACCTTACGACCTGATCATCCTCGACCTCGGTTTGCCGGGCGTGCCGGGGCTTGAGGTGCTGGCGCAATGGCGCGCGACAGGGCTGGCCACGCCGGTGCTGATCCTGACCGCCCGTGGTTCCTGGGCCGAGCGCATCGAAGGCCTGAAGGCCGGCGCCGATGATTACCTGACCAAACCGTTTCATCCCGAAGAGCTGTTTTTGCGCATCCAGGCGTTGCTGCGCCGCTCCCATGGCCAGGTCAACCAGCCAACGCTCAAGGCCGCCGGTCTGCATCTGGACGAAGGTCGCCAGTGCGTTGTCCGCGACGGTGCGGACATTCAGCTGACTGCCGCGGAGTTTCGCCTGTTGCGTTATTTCATGCTGCACCCCGAGCGGATCCTCTCCAAAAGCCACCTCGCCGAGCACCTCTACGACGGTGAAACCGAGCGCGACTCCAATGTGCTGGAGGTCCACGTCAACCATTTGCGCCGCAAGCTCGGCAAAAGTGTGATTGAAACCCGTCGCGGCCAGGGCTACCTGTTCGGCGGGCAAGCCCGGTGAGATCGATCCAGCGCCGCTTGAGCCTGGGCCTGATCAGCGTGATGGTGGTCGTTGGCCTGATACTGGCGCAAACCAGCCTGTGGCTGTTCGAAATGGGTTTGCAGCGCTACCTCGAGGCCGGGTTGCGCAATGACAGCGAGAACCTGCTGGCGGCACTGGTGCGCGGGCCGCAAGGCTTGCAACTGGATGAACGACGCCTGTCGCCGGCCTATCAGCGGCCGTTTTCCGGGCATTATTTCCGCATCGATCTCGCCGACGGCCATTGGCGTTCCCGTTCCTTATGGGATCAGGAGCTGCCAGCGCTCGATCAACCCGGCCTGCACGACGACCTGCAACTGGGGCCGGAAGGGCAACAGTTGCTGGTATTGCGTACGGACTATCGACGTTCGGGGTTGCCGATCTCCATCAGCGTCGCCGAGGATTACACGCCAATACGCGAAAGCTTCCGGCTTATGCAACAGCTCGGGTTGGGCCTCGGTTTGACCGGGCTGCTGGTGATTCTGTTGCTGCAACGGATCACCGTGCGCCGCGCCTTGCGCCCGCTGGAGCAGGCGCGCGAACAGATCGCGCAGTTGCAACAGGGCCAGCGCTCGCAACTCGATGATCAGGTGCCGGTGGAGCTGGAGCCACTGGTGGCGCAGATCAACCACTTGCTGGCCCACACCGAAGACAGCCTCAAGCGCTCGCGCAATGCCCTGGGCAACCTCGGCCACGCGTTGAAAACGCCGCTGGCGGTGCTGTTGAGCCTGGCCTCGAGCGAACCGCTTGAGGCGCACCCGCAACTGCGCAAGGTCCTCAAGGAACAACTGCAGCAGGTCGAGCAACGGCTCAATCGCGAACTCAATCGTGCGCGGTTGTCCGGCGATGCGCTGCCGGGTGCGCTGTTTGATTGCGATGCTGAACTCCCCGGATTGCTGGCAACCCTGAACATGATCCATGGCGAACACCTGGCGCTGAGCTACCGCGCACCGCCCGGCCTGCAATTGCCCTGGGATCGTGAAGACCTGCTGGAACTGCTGGGCAACCTGCTGGACAACGCCTGCAAATGGGCGGATGCCGAGGTGCGGCTGAGTGTGGTCGAGCGGGCGCAGGGGTTTGAACTGAGTGTGGAAGATGATGGCCCGGGCATTCCCGAAGAGCGTCGCGATCAGGTGTTTGGTCGAGGTACGCGGCTGGATGAGCAAACCCATGGGCATGGTCTGGGGCTGGGTATCGTGCGCGACATCGTCGATAGCTGGGGCGGCAAACTGTCGTTGCTGGAAAGCGAGTGGGGCGGATTGAAGGTAGCCGTCGAGTTGCCCAAACACACTTGAAGCCACACCAGGAACCCTGTGGGAGCGAGCTTGCTCGCGATGGCGGTCTGTCTGTCACATTGATGTTGAATGTGCCGACGCTATCGTCGGATCGCCGCCCGGAGCAAGCTCGCTCCCACAGGGATTGTGGGGTGTCAGATTCAGGTGTGATGAATCTCCCGATCCTTGGTTTCCGGCATGAAGAAAATACCCAGCACAGCCGTCATCACCGCGATGACGATCGGATACCACAGCCCATAGTAGATATCCCCCGTGGCCGCCACCATGGCAAACGCCACCGTCGGCAGGAAACCACCGAACCAGCCATTGCCGATGTGATAGGGCAGCGACATCGAGGTGTAGCGGATGCGTGCCGGGAACAGTTCCACCAGCCAGGCGGCGATCGGCCCGTAGACCATGGTCACGTAGATCACCAGGATGGTCAGGAGCAACAGCACCATCGGGTAGTTGGTCTTGGCCGGGTCGGCCTTCTCGGGGTAGCCGGCGTCCTTGAGGGTAGTGACGAGGGTGGCGGTAAAGGCGTCGTTTTTGGCCTTGAAGTCGGCGGCGGGCATGCCGGTGCCCTCGAAGCTCTCGATCACTTTCTCGCCAATACGCACCTGCGCAACGGCGCCCGGCTCGGCGTTCACGTTCTTGTAGGGGATGGCCTTTTTGGCCAGCACGGTCTTGGCCAGGTCGCAGGAGCTGGTGAATTTGGCCTTGCCCACCGGGTCGAACTGGAACGAGCACTGACCGGGATTGGCGACTACCGTGACCGGATTCTTCTCCTGCGCAATGAACACGTCGGGGTTACCGTATTGGGTCAACGCATGGAAGATCGGGAAGTAAGTCAGTGCCGCGATGATGCAGCCGGCCATGATGATGCCCTTGCGACCGATGCGGTCAGACAGGCTGCCGAATATGACGAAGAACGGTGTGCCGATCAGCAGTGAGCCGGCAATTAGCAGGTTGGCGGTCTGTGGGTCGATCTTCAGCGTCTGCAGCAGGAAGAACAGCGCATAGAATTGCCCGGTGTACCAGACCACGGCCTGGCCAGCGGTGCCACCGAGCAGGGCCATGATCACGATCTTGAGGTTTTCCCAGCGGGCGAAGGATTCGGTCAGCGGTGCCTTGGACGCCTTGCCTTCAGCCTTCATTTTCATGAACACCGGTGATTCGCTGAGTTGCAGGCGGATGTAGACCGAGACGATCAGCAGCAGGATCGACAGCAGGAACGGAATCCGCCAGCCCCAGGCTTCGAAGGCTTCGGTGCCCAGAGCGGTACGGCAGGCGAGGATCACCAGCAGTGAAAGAAACAGGCCGAGGGTTGCTGTCGTCTGGATCCACGAGGTGAAGTAGCCACGTTTGCCCTTGGGTGCGTGTTCGGCCACGTAGGTCGCTGCACCGCCGTATTCACCGCCCAGCGCCAGGCCTTGCATAAGGCGCAGGCTGATCAGAATGATCGGCGCGGCTACGCCGATGGTTGCATAGCCCGGCAGCAAACCCACCACAGCCGTGGAAATACCCATGATCACGATGGTGATGAGGAACGTGTGTTTACGCCCGATCATGTCGCCCAGTCGACCGAACACAATCGCCCCGAAGGGCCGCACGGCGAAGCCGGCAGCGAAGGCGAGCAGGGCGAAGATGAAGGAAGTCGTTTCGTTGACACCGGCGAAGAAGTGCTTGGCGATAATCGCCGCGAGGGAACCGTACAGGTAGAAGTCATACCATTCGAACACGGTGCCCAGGGACGAGGCGAAAATGACCTTGCGTTCCTCCCTGGTGATTCCGTGGTTGGGCGCGCTGCCCGTGGCTGTATTGTCGATTGCTGCCATGAGTATTCTCCGTCTTGCTCTTGTTGTAGGCCGGAGTTCCCACCAACACTTACCGTACCCAGGCCATGGGGCTGAAGTCATTGGATTACGTGGCTTGCATTCAGGTTGACGCCAGAAAATGCTGCAAGGTTCCATGAAGCATAATCAAGGTCCGGCAGATATCCACTCGCCATCATTTGATTGAGCTGCGCGCAGAAACAAATGTGGGAGCGCAATCCACTGCACACTCAGAGTCCCCACGAGCTTTGACACCGCGCCGACTCTACGGCAAAGTGCGCGCCCTCTAATAAAACCCATTCCTTTTATCCGCTGGCGGCTCTCGCAGACTGCCGGCCGGACTCTTTTCGCTTGCCCAGAGGTATGACAATGAATGCAGTAATTGCCGCGGTCGGCATCATGCTGGTACTCAGCCTGTCCCGCGTGCATGTGGTGATCGCCCTGATCGTCGGTGCGCTGGTCGGTGGCTTGACCGGTGGCCTGGGGATCGAAGCGACGCTCAAGGCTTTCAACAGCGGCCTCGGTGGCGGGGCGACGGTGGCGTTGTCCTACGCCTTGCTCGGGGCTTTCGCCGTGGCCATTGCCAAGTCCGGCATGGCCCATGCGCTGGCCGACAAGGCCCTGGCGATGGTCGATCGCCAGCACGCCAGCGGCGGTGGCCAGGTCAAATGGCTGCTGATCGGCCTGCTCTGGGTCGTGGCCATCGCCTCGCAGAACATCCTGCCGATCCATATCGCGTTCATTCCGTTGCTGGTGCCGCCGCTTCTTTATGTGCTGACCAGGCTGCAACTGGACCGTCGCCTGATCGCCTGTGTCATGACCTTCGGTTTGATCACGCCCTACATGTTTCTGCCGGTGGGCTTTGGCAACATCTTCCTCAATGAGATCCTGCTGGCTAACGTCGCCCGCAGCGGTGTGGACATCAGCGGCATCAATGTGACCCACGCCATGGGCATTCCGGCCCTGGGCATGGTGGCGGGCCTGCTG